>CAISOI010000927.1 GCA_903886985.1 uncultured Chthonomonas sp. | reverse complement strand
CGCCCAGCTGACTGAGATCATAAAAGTCCGCCCATTCAGCACCAAAGCCAAAAGTGCCAGACGCAGTCATAACAGGGTTCTTGAGTTTGAGGGGACCCAGATTTACGCTCAGATCCACTTCCGTAGCAGTACTCATCTATATAACTTTCTCCGTAAGCGATCCATATAATTCTGGTCGACGACCGCCGACAATATCCAGCTCCCACTCACCCGGCTCAATTACAATGCGCTTCTGGCGGGAGATGTTCACGTCGATATCAGCATATAAAATTGTCTCTTCCGTTGCACTTGCTTCGCAAATAATTGTCCCGTCAGGAGCAACGATTTGGCTACGACCGATGAACTTGCGCCCATTCTCTGTTCCAACTCGATCGGCAGCAATAAGATAGACTCTGTTCTCCCATGCCCGAGCACGAGTGAGAAAGTCAGGGGAACTTTCCGCACCTTCTGGCCAGTTTGTTGGCAATGCAATGACATCCGCTCCAGCCAAACCCAAGGTCCTTGCAGCCTCTGGAAACCGAATATCGTAACAGATCAACGGACCAATATTTATATCATTATTGCCTGTTACAAACAGTTCATATCCAGCCTTCACATATCGATCCACTCCCAGAACAGGCAAGTGCGATTTACGGTAAATTGCAGTCTTCCCGTCTGGATGAGCAATAAAGGCACTGTTAAATATGTGTTCTTCATCAGCGGACAATTCTAAATAACCGACAATGCCCGTGACGCCTAATCTTACACACGCCTGTCGAAATTTTCCTAGTTCCGGAGCATCTTCCCCCAGGGCATATGGATGAGCCAAATTAAACCCGCTAAAACAATAGCCACTTAAGGCGCACTCTGGGAAGACGACAACTTTGGCACCACCCGTAGATGCCTCCTCTAAGAGATCCAAGACCTTCGTCAGATTTGTTGCAATTTCTTCGATCGCCACATCCATCTGAACTGCGGCAATTCGCAGAAATCTGCCTGTTTCTGACATTAGTCCCAAATGACCTCATGTACATCAAATACAGGCCCCTCAAAACAGCTTCGAAGGTAGTTGAAGCCGGCCTCGTTCTTGTCAGTTTTAATTTTCACCACACAGCCCATACAGACACCCAAACCGCAGGGCATCATGGTCTCAACAGAGACTTGGCACGGTGCTCCTAATGAGACACAGAGGTCGCCTACCGCGCGTAACATGCCTGTTGGCCCACATGTATAGACCTGTGTATTTTCAGGTCCTGCCTCCAAGAGAATCTCTTCTAGTGGCTCCGTTACTATTCCTTGGTGACCAAGGGACCCATCGTCAGTCGTATAGATAACGCTGACACCAAGTGTATCAAACTCCTCAATTCCAACTAGTAGGGATTGCGTTCTAGCACCGTTTACAACTTTGATTTTGCTTAATGGGATCCCCTGCTCCACCATTCTTTCAGCTAGAAAGTATAGTGGCGGGGCGCCAACCCCTCCGGCAACAAGAACATGCGTAATGTCTCCGGTAGTGACTGAGTACTCCTGGCCAAGAGGTCCAAGTACCGACAGCGTTTGACCAACCTGTTTGTTTCTTAGACCTTGAGTGAAGACGCCGCGTGCTAGATAGACTATGGAGAAAGTGCCAGCATCGGGGTCTACATGAAAGACACTAAAGGGGCGCCGGGTGAAAGGATTGTAGGATTGATCGTACAGAATCTGCATGAACTGCCCCGGACGCGCTTCTCGCGCAATTTCCGGAGACTTCAAGGTCAATTCGAATTCGAATTCGGCAAGTTGTTTATGTTCAAGGATGGGTACATCGAGCTGATATCGCATAGAGTTTGGCGGAGTCCAAAATATCCAGAAGTAGAATGATCAAATGTTACCCTGACCACCTTAGTTAGTCAATTCCAAAACTACATAGGTAAACAGGAGACATCAAAGCGAGGACTGTCATGCAGACTTTGCATTCGACACAAATTCGACGACCTTTGCGCGGTCCTTTCTACCTGGAAACTCTTCTACGCCGCTGGAAACATCCACCGCAAATGGTTTTGCGGTTTGGATTGCGGAAGCAACATTTGTAGGATTCAGACCGCCGGCAAGGATGACGGGTCTGTCGAAACGATCGACCGCCGTTCGAGCAATATTCCAGTCAAATGCTGCACCTGTCCCACCCAACGATTTGTCGTGGTATGCATCGAGAAGAATGTACTGGACTTTAGCGCCAAACACTTCGATATTTCTCAGCGATGCCTCATCCTGTACTCTGCAGCACCTGATGAGTTTGAGGTCGATCCTACTGTCGGAGTGATTTCGGGAATCACTGTATATCTGAAAGAGGTCGAACCGGCCTATCGAACCAGTTGGCTCTATATCAACGGCATCGGCGAACACTCCTACTATCGGCACATGAGGAGGCAACACAGAGCGGATAGACGCAATTGTGGTTGGGTCAAGCACATACCGAGGAGTATTGGGAACCTGGATGACTCCAATAAAATCAGCTCCCGCTTCAACGGCGATCATTGCATCCTCAACGTTTGTAATTCCGCAAATCTTGACTTTAGTCATATTGGATCAAGTTCCCATAGGTAACTGGTAAGCTATCGCCCCAATAATGAGTGCATCTTGGACGCTATGTCTGCCTCGCGCATCAATGATTCGCCGACGAGTATCGCATTGACACCCGCTCTCTGTAGCTCTACGAAGTCCTCATGGCTATTTATGCCAGACTCGCTAATCGTAACTTTATCCGAAGGAATTAGAGGAAACAAATCCAGCGTGACTTGAAGAGAAGTTCTAAACGTGTGTAGGTCACGATTGTTTATACCTAGTATGTTTGCACCACAGTCCAGCGCAAATTTCAGTTCGTCTGCGTCATGAATCTCGACCAGTGCCTGCATGCCCAATCTGTCAGTTTTGAAGAGGAGGTCTTTCAACTCAGCCGCAGTCAATGCTGCAACTATTAGTAAAATAGCATCCGCACCTGCTGCCCTCGCCTCCAAAAGCTGGTAGTCGGAAATGATGAAATCTTTTCGGAGTAGAGGCAAATCGACCACGTCTCTGATTGCCGATAAGTAACTCAACTTGCCCTGAAAATAAGGTTCGTCCGTAAGTACGCTTAAGCAGGAAGCCCCATTATTAGCATAAATCTTGGCAATTTCAACCGGGTCAAAGTCTTCTCGAATTACGCCTTTGCTTGGAGAAGCCTTTTTCACTTCTGCTATCAGTCCCGGTCCTAGAAAGAGGGAGGTATCCAACAACGCTGCCGCGAAATCACGGGGTTCGGACATGCTTGAAATCTTCTCTTGTAATTCTTCTGCGGTAATACGCTTGCTGGAGCAATGGACTTCAGTCCTCTTGTCCGCAAGAATCTGCGATAAAACACTCATTATGTAAATTAACTCTTATGCTTTCATTGTAACTGTTGGGAATTATGTGGCTGGTTCTTGTTCAGGCTCTCTTGCAAATTGCCCCGTGAATTGAACCAACTTATGCAGCACCGCAAGCGCTTTCTTGTTGTCGATTAGTCGATGCGCCAGTTGAATTCCATCTCGGAAGGACTCCGCCATTCCTCCAAGTATCAGTCCCGCAGCGGCATTGACGGACACAATATCACGCCGTGGACCTAACTCACCATTCAAAACAGAGAGGACAATATCAGCATTCTCAGCAGGCGAATCCCCTCCTTTGAAATCTTCTATCGTTGCCGGGACAACATAAAACTCAGCAGGAATTCGCGTTTCGACACTTACTCGACCATGTTGTAGGTGAGCAATCTTTGTTGGCCCCACAGTTGAGATCTCATCTAAACCGTCCATTCCGTGTACAACCATTGCCCGCTCGCATCCAAATCTGTTTAAGGTTTCCGCCACCTTTTCACAAAGGTCTGG
Source organism: uncultured Chthonomonas sp. (assembly GCA_903886985.1). GTDB lineage: Bacteria > Armatimonadota > Chthonomonadetes > Chthonomonadales > CAJBBX01 > CAISOI01. Next base: position 1,109 of record CAISOI010000927.1, on the reverse strand, counting down.
ATCGAAGACGCCAATCAACTGCCGATTTGCGCCAGCGGGATTTGTGAGTGGTCCAAGCGCGTTAAACATCGTACGAATACCCATTTCCTTACGGGCGCGCGATGCGTATGCCGTGGCAGGATGATGGCTGGGAGCGTACATGAAACCAATTCCTACGGTATCGATAGACTGCCCAATCTGTTCGGGTGTAAGCGCCAATTCAACCCCAAGCGCCGCAAGGACATCGGCAGAACCACACCTACTACTTACTGCCCTGTTACCATGTTTCGCCACCGGTATACCTGCAGCAGAAATAATGAAAGCAGCTGTCGTTGAAATATTGAAAGTATCCGCGCCGTCTCCACCGGTTCCACAGGTATCGAGAAGAGGTCGACGTCGAGAATGGACTTTGATCGATCGATCGCGCATAACTCTCGCGCATCCCGTCAACTCGTCCACTGTTTCCCGCTTCGTACGCAAAGAAGCCAACAATGCCCCAATCTGTGCATCAGTAGCTTGGCCGTCCATGATAATCGTCATTACCAGTGCGGCTTCCTCTTGTGTGAGGCTAATTCCGCTTACAAGTTTCTGTAACGCCGATACGATCATTATACGATTGCCTCCAAAGACGTGGAATTCGATCTATTCAATAATCTGAAGCGAGTCTGGTGGAGCAGCATTTAGCGATTTCAAACCGTCTGCGGACACATAAACACAGTTCTCAATTCGGACTCCAAATTCTCCTGAGAGATAAATACCTGGTTCGTCGCTAAAGCACATGCCTTCGCGCAGCGCCTGCATATTGCCCTGTACAATGTATGGAGGTTCATGACCGGAAAGCCCAAGTCCGTGCCCTGTTCTATGCATGAAGTACTCACCGTAGCCTTCTCCCGCAATAACGTCGCGAGCGGCAGTATCAACATCTTGACATACGACCCCAACGGCCCCCTTGTGGAAGGCAGCTGAGTACGCTTTATAAACAATATCATAGACTTTGGGAGCAGACATATTCGTAGGTTTCCCATAACTAACTGTGCGGGTTATATCACTGCAATAATCAGCGATAGTGCAGCCTATGTCAATAAGGACTATATCGCCTATATGTAGCTTTGCACCTCCAGAACGATGAT
>CAISOI010000926.1 GCA_903886985.1 uncultured Chthonomonas sp. | reverse complement strand
GGTAGAGACGGATTTCTTCAATGATGTCCCCTACCATCGTTATGTCTTCATGTTCAGGAGCTCTGGCGGCAATGGTCGTGGTGCAGGTGGCTTAGAGCACCTGGGTTCCACGGAAATTAGCCTACAAGGCAATGTTGATGATATCGTTCGATCAGTCTCCGCGCATGAGTTTTTCCACCTATGGAATGTCAAACGGATTAGACCGTTTGTATTGGGACCATTTGATTACACAGGTCCTGTTCACACAAATAATCTCTGGTGGAGCGAGGGCGTTACCTCCTATTATGGAGATCTCCTGTCACGCCGTGGTGGTCTAAACACTGACGATGAGTATCTGAAACATATTGCTCAGACCATCGGTCAATTACAGGGAAATCCTGCGCGACTGAAAGTAACCGCGGAACAGTCCAGTTACAACGTCTGGGATGGGGGTGGCAGCCAAGGATTTGGTAATCTTTCTTACTATACCAAAGGTGAACTCATCGGTCTCTGTCTCGACTTAAAAATTCGATCTCTTACGAAAAACAGAAAGAGCCTCGATGATGTGATCAAAGCACTGTATGCGCAGTGCGGCAAAGGTCTTAAACCAGGGTTCGGGGAAGATGACATTCGTCTGACCTGCAACAAAATTGCAAGGACAGACTTAACCGCTTTCTATAATTCGCTTTGTAGGTCCACTGACGAAATGCCATTCGATGAATGCCTTGGATATGCAGGATTGATTGCCAAAAAAGCCGACACTCCTGTCGTCTCCGGCAATCTGCGAATCTTTGCCCAACCGGCAGCTGACAAAAAGGGAATGAACGTGGTATTTGCTCCTGCCGGGGGCGGCCAAGGTCTGAAGGCTGACGACTTAATAACAGAGGTGGACGGAAAGCCAGCAATCACAGAGTTGCCTGCGATAATGGCTAAGCCCACTCCTGGTGGAACATATTCGCTAACACTTGTGCGAAGTGGCACCACAATGAAGCTGGATGTGAAAGCTACCCGCGTTGAATCCTACCCGTGGGTAATCAGCCAAATTCCTGGTGCCTCTGCGGATGCAATTGCAATTCGGGAAGCCTGGCTAAATGGCAAATGAGTGAATCGGCCCGAAGATTGATGCAATATCTTCGGGCCACTCACTCTGATTCAAATCAAACTAGCTCATCGAAAATCGAGGTACTTCGTAGATACTTCGCCGCATCTTCCGGTGAAGTCACATTAATGTGAATTCCCGTTCCCATCTCAAACCCGGCATTCACGGTCAAACGCGGCATTATCGATAAGTGCCAGTGAAAATCTTTATCAATGTCTTGATTGATAGGTGACGTGTGCAGCGTGAAGTTGTATGCAGTGGAGGGCAGACAGAGTGTTATTCGCTGAAGTGTTTCCTGAACCAACGCCGCAAACAACCTGATATTCTGTTTGCTTTCTTGGACAAAATTCCTCCGATGCAGTTTAGGAGCAACCCATGTTTCGAACGGATATTTTGATGCAAATGGGCAAAACGCTATGAACTGTTCATTCTCACAGACAACTCGCTCCCCGTAAGATGTCTCTTGCTTGATCATATCGCAATAAACGCACCGCTCACGAAATTCATAATATCGAGCGGCACCTTCCATCTTCTCAATGACATTCCGTGGAACCATCGGAAGTGCGATTAGCTGGGAGTGAGCATGTTCCAGCGATGCGCCTGCCACTCTGCCTTGATTGCGAAAGACCATGATATATTTAAAGCGACTATCTTGGGAAAGATCTTTGCAACGATCCTGGTACGACTTAAAAACAAGCTCCGCCTGATCCAGTGATACGTCAGTTAGCGTTTTGTCATGTTCTGGACACTCAATAATCACCTCGTGGGCACCAATTCCTGACATCATGTCGTACATGCCGTAGCCCGTGCGGTCGAACTCTCCTTCAACTTGAAGCGCTGGAAATTTGTTTGGAACAGCCCTCACTGCCCACCCAGGAGTATTCGAAGTTGGACTCGACCAGCGATATCCAAGCACCTCGCCGGGAGTCATAAGCTCATTTCCCGGACAAAAGGGACAAGTTGGAGAAAACACACTCTTGCCGCGCATCTCTTCGCCTACTTTAAAATCAGATGGACGCCTGCTTCGTTCCGCCGCGATGATTACCCATTCTCTGGTAACAGGATCGCGCCTCAACTGGGGCATTGATTAATCTCCTCGTACTTCACTTGGTTATTCTGGCTTATAGTCACGCCACAACCATTTGAGAGACTCTGGCAGAATTGCTCGGCCGTGCCTATCGCTGTGAAAACCATGTCCAAAAGCAAGTTTGTAATCGTATCCCTTCCACGCCAGTGATTTGGCCATTTCCTGATTTGCTAATGGCCAGTTGCCATGCTCATTATCCAAGTCGTTCTCACCATCTTGAAGAAACACTCGAATATTCCGTTTTGATGCTTTACGGATCAACGCTGGGTAGTTGTGGCCACCTGACCGCAAATCAGGTCCAGAGGCAATATCTGTAAAACTTCCAACCCAACTCAGCACTTTGCTAAATTTATCAGGGCGCTCCCAAGCGGCAGTAAAAGCACAAATCCCGCCAGAACTTGCGCCCGATATTGCATAGCTCGCCGCATCGCGGCGCAAATTGACCTTCTTCTCCACTTCAGGCAATATCTCTTCGAGTAGGAATCGGACATATTGGTTGCCCAATGTGTCGTATTCAAAAGATCGCTCTGATGGCCCACCAATCTTGTTCCCTGGTTGTATAAAAATCCCAACCGTTACTGGCATATCACCTTTTGCAATGAGGTTGTCAAACACAGGTGGAATGTAGGACTTGGGCCCACCACCGTCTTGAAAGATCATTACACACGCTGGCTTTGAAGCATCATATTGTGCAGGTACGTAAATCCACCAGTCCCGTTCTGAATTGGGAAAAATATTGCTTTTCCACTTGGGCATCTGTGTCACTACACCTTTGGGAATTCCCGTGTGATAGCCGTTATCTATAGGTGTCGAATATACTTCCATTTGTCCACCGCCCATTGACTTCCCGTCAACGTCGTAGTTCCACCGCATTCCAGCACCGTCTGGCAATGTCACGGACGCCGCGAAAATAGTAGAATTCGGAATTCTATCCAGCGATAGTGAGTACGTACCGTCCGCAGACACAACCTTGGGAGCAGCCTTTGCATCTGGGGCATCAATCGCCCACGCAACGTCAATTCCGTCAATTTTCGGGTTAGCACCTTTTGAAAGATTTGATGCTCCAAACCATGCCCGCACTCTTTCGGCAAGTTGATTGGCGGCGGTTCCAACGGGCTTATCTGCGAGAAGAGTCTTTAGTCCTCCAGGAGTTAATGCCCCATCCTGTGTAATAGCCATTCCTGAAACACTCAGAGTGATACATAGGAGGGATGTGAGACTCAACGTTGCGATTGTTCGTTGTAAATTCATCAAATTGGTCCCTTAATGTCAGATTCGGTAAAAGTTATCTCTTGCGGCGTTTTAGAATTGCTATACAGGGTCGTTCAAAAACCATATAGAAACAGTATGCCCCAAATATAGTGATAGGCGTAAATAGCAGCAGAAATCCAAACCTCAATTCTGGCGTGGCGAATATGAATCGTGCACAAAATTGATCTGCCGCATGCAAAATCGGCGCATGTATAAGATAGAGACTATAAGAGAATACGCCCAACCTTACAAGGAGCGGATGGGAAAGAATGCGAGTGAACAGATATTTTAGCTCTGTGGCATCGGAATAACTCACTGCCAGCATCAACGCCGTGAAGCAAGCGACCGCCGTGTCGACATACGGCTCGTATCTGTCGTGGAATGATTTGCCCTTTAACAATAAGATCGTCAGCAAAGAAAGCCCGAGAAGCACAGCAGGTGTGCGCAATTTCTTTACTGATTCGGTCTTTGTTTGAACGACGAACCGGGCTGAAGCGGCTCCCATTGTTAATTGTCCCAGATACCACGGAGTTGCGCTGTCTAAGAATCCCTGGGGCAGTATATGAGCTAGAAGCCCTGCCACAACGGTCCATCCCACAGTTACGTATGTTCCTAGCCTGCGAAAAGACCAGACAATTAGGGGAAAGAAGAGATATAACTGCCACTCAACTGCAATTGACCACAATGGATAGTTGATGTCGCCATGCGACTCACTCAATTTGACAGTGCCCATTCCTAAGAGCCCAGCGATTTTTGCTTGCCATGCAACGGGAAGGTCATGAGTAAGAAAAAGGTGGTTCAAAACAGTACTATTCGATAATGGCAGCGAGTTATCCCAGACTGTACCCGTAGTTCTGTGTGCCCAAATTAAGATAAACAGTATCGATATAACAAGGCAAGCATAAAATGGAGGCAGAATCCTCAGCGCACGTCGCTTGAAGAACTCTTGAACATTCGCGATAACGTCGCCCTTCATTGCCGTTGGCAATCCAAGACAAAACCCTGATATGACAATGAATATAACGACGGCGAGCCTACCGTGAGTCAATCCTAAGTGCGTCATCCATCGTGTTGCATAAAATCCATTTTGAGGTTGATAATAGGAGTGTGCAAGAACTACAAAGAGTGCTGCAATGGCTCGAAATCCATCGACAAAATCCAGCCTCGGCCTGTCTACGGCAATATTTTGTGAAGTTTCAGCACTCATCAAACTGCTCCAGAATGGTTCAATTACATGCTCCATCATAGTAAGTCACCGGGGCCGTCTGTTTGACGGTGAGCGAACATGAGAAGTATAATAGTACACAAATTTCGCGCAGTTTGCGCACAACAAGTTTAGGATTTTCAGATTATGACTTTGGAAGAAACAAAACGTACCGGTAGAGAATTACGAGAAAGATTGATAACACTCGGAGAACGTCTTTGACCTGGCGAATAGACAGCAAGAACTATTCTCCTTAGAACAAAAAGCCGCAGACCCTTCGGTTTGGGAAGATACAGAGAGGGGGCAGGACACTCTTAGAAAATTGGCTCAAGTCCGCGAGTCGGTGATGCCAATTATCGATCTCAAAGTGCGGGTTGATGAGATTCTGGAGATGGCAGAACTTTTGTCGGCTGAACCAGAGTTGGACGCTGAGTTAGAGTTACAATTGGGTGAGGATGCGGCCAAGGCTGATGCAGAGCTTGCAAAGTTTGAACTTGAGACACTTCTGGATGGGGAACACGATCACGCGAATGCAATTCTTGAGGTGAATTCCGGTGCAGGCGGAACAGAGTCATGTGATTGGGCCGCAATGCTTTTGAGGATGTATTTACGCTGGGCGCAGGATCACGGATTTTCTACAGAAATAACAGATGAAACCCCCGGCGATGTAGCCGGTCTAAAGAGTGTAACAGTTATTATTTCTGGTCTAAATGCCTATGGGTATTTGCAAGCCGAACGAGGGGTGCATAGATTAGTACGGATTAGTCCATTCGACGCCAATAAGCGTCGCCATACGTCTTTCGCCTCAGTAGATGTTATTCCAGAGGTGGAAGAGGCGGATGAGGTTGCAATTAACTCGGACGACCTACGTATAGATACTTACCGATCCAGCGGTGCAGGTGGACAACACGTGAACAAAACCGACTCAGCAGTTCGGATAACGCACCTTCCGTCGGGAT
>CAISOI010000925.1 GCA_903886985.1 uncultured Chthonomonas sp. | reverse complement strand
TGACCTATCAGAAAGGTCTGTTCTGGTTTTTGGGTCATGACCCGGAAGTACCAGAACGCATTCGCGAACGCATGTTGAAATACGGTCTTTGTAAAGATGAGTTTAAGGATACCGGAGGTTGGCCCAGTCAACTCTATGTGCGAGAAGCACGCAGAATGGTATCCGGCTACGTGATGACCCAACAAAACTGTCAGGGTGAGCGTGTCGCCAATGACTCGATTGGACTGGGAGTTTACAACATGGACAGTCATAACTGCCGACGAGCGGTGAAGGATGGTCACGTTGTTAATGAAGGGGATGTCCAGATATCCACTCCCCCATATCCAATTTCCTATAGAGCTATTGTTCCAACCATGGAAGATTGCCAGAATCTGATCGTGCCCGTTTGTGTATCTTCTAGTCACATCGCTTATGGTTCGATACGCATGGAGCCTGTATTTATGATTTTGGGGCAGTCCGCTGCACTCGCTGCCGATATCGCTATCGCAAAAGATATCTCCGTACAGGAAGTTCCCTATGCAGAACTAAAGGAAGCACTAGTAAAAGCCGGCCAAGTCTTGAGTTGGAAAGTTAAAGCAGTAAAGTAGCTTTGTTGTTGGTCGATTGTTACCGCAACTCGGCAACTGCGTCGATACATTTTGTAGTTCTATTTTCTAACCGGAGGTGTGCATTGGACCGTCGACCTGATTTTCGTGCTTACGTCATTGTCGCAGCGATCTCGACATCTGCTCTTTTTATATCCCACGCTGCTGTGGCGCAATCTTCTGATGAGATCATCAAAAAAATCAAAGAGGAAGGATTAAACAATAGCCAGGTAATGAAAACCTTGAGCTATTTGTGTGATGTAATTGGTCCTCGATTGACAGGATCAACGCAATTGAAGCGTGCAAACGAATATACTCGTGACACCATGTTGGGCTGGGGAATGAAGAACGGCGCCTTGGAAGCCTGGGGACCGTTTGGTAAAGGCTGGGAACTTAAAGGATTTACAGCGCAGGTTGTCTCTCCGCAGACAATTCCACTCATTGCCTATCCAAAGGCATGGTCTCCTGGAACCAACGGACCAGTTACCGGTGATGTCGTACTTTTGGAAGCGACAGACGAAGCTGGTCTGGAACCATTCAAGGGCAAACTGAAGGGTGCAATCGTGATGATTAGCCCGGTCCGAGAACCAGCAGCGCATTTTACAGCCCAAGGTAAGCGCTATACCGACGAAGAACTTGCCAAGATGGCAGAAGCGCCAGCAGGAGCGGATCGTCAGCGAGGCGGCAATGCGGGACAACGACCGGCTGGTGCTCCGGGCGCCCCCGGAACTCCTGGTGCAGCCGCTCCCGGTACTCCCGGTGCGCGACAACGTGGGGGCCAAGCTGGCGGTCAGTTTGCAGCCATGGCGTTTAACGGTCGCAAGATCTCTTTCGCCATGGAAGAGGGTGCAGCAATTATCGTCGACTCAGCGCGCGGCGATGGCGGCACTATGTTTGTTCAATCTGCAACCGTTCCGCAGCCAGCACCGGCACCCGGCACTCCAGCACCAACTCCTGGCGCAGGTGGATTTGGAGCAGGACGCCCACGTGTCTCTCCGTGGGATTTGAATGCTCCTAAAATGTTGCCACAAGTCTCCATCGCCAGCGAGCACTATAATCGCATCGGGCGCATGTTGAAACTTGGTGAGAAGGTTCGTGCAACTATGGATGTTGCCGTTGCTTATCAAACCGCCGATTCAATGTGTTACAACACAGTTGCAGAGATTCCTGGCACCGACAAAGCGGATGAAGTTGTTATGCTTGGCGGTCACATGGATTCGTGGCACAGCGGCACCGGAGCAACCGACAACGCTGCGGGTGTAGCAGTTGCGATGGAGGCAGCCCGCATCCTGCAATCCATCGGTGTGAAGCCGCGCAGAACTATTAGGGTCGCTCTTTGGAGTGGGGAAGAAGAAGGGCTGTTTGGCTCGAAGGCATATGTGACTCAGCACTTTGGTGCAGTCACCCGACCCGCACCTTCTGCGGACGGAACTCCAGTCGGCGTCCCCACCTTGACAACGAAGCCAGAATTCGAGAAGTTTTCTGCGTATTTCAACTTGGACAATGGTACTGGAAAGATCCGCGGAATCTATTGCCAGGGCAATACAGCGGTTAAGTCCATCTTTACCGATTGGCTAGCGCCATTCAAAGATATGGGAGCCACCACTGTTACATTGTCGAATACGGGATCAACGGATCACGTCTCATTTGATGCAATCGGTCTACCCGGTTTCCAGTTTATTCAGGACACAATTGAGTACGATACTCGTACCCATCATTCCAATCAGGATGTCTATGATCGCATTCAGGCGGATGATGTAAAGCAGGCGGCCATTATACTTGCCACCTTTGTCTACAACACCGCAATGCGTGACGACAAACTGCCACGAAAGCCAGCTCCTGGTAC
>CAISOI010000924.1 GCA_903886985.1 uncultured Chthonomonas sp. | reverse complement strand
CCCAATCATAGCCATTAATTGCCATGTCATAATTTTTGGACGTTGAATTTCTTTTGCATAAATCTCTTGAAGTCTCTGTGAGTCCGAGATCTCCTGCGCCGCTTTAGCGGCAAGTCTCTTCTCTTCCAAAAGTTTGCGTTCCGCCTCTGCCAGACGCGTTTCGGCGTCGAGTTGTTCGAGGCGATCCGAAATGGAGAAGGCAGGCTGCGCCGGGTCCGCTATGTGCTGCAGCTTGGGGGAATTTTCGTGTGATGGTTCGGTCATTTTAACGGTCTCAATTTACTATCAGTTTGCGTTCGACCAGAAATGTCTCGACGTCGTGAAAGGTCATTAAATTCTCAGCTTCTTCATCCGAAATTTCAACCTGAAAATTCTCCTCGAGTGCCAAAAGTGCGGCGATAGCATTGATAGAACTCACTCCCACATCCCCGACGAATCGGGCACTATCTGAGATCTTGTCAATGGAGACTTCCATTGCGGCTGCCAGCAAAGCACGAACTTCATGCGATGTCAATTTTACGGCGGTAGTTATCAATTCACGCTCATTCTTTAATGTTGCCTAGCTCTTTTATTCGAGCAAGACGTTCCTTCATATTGTCAACGAACCACTTGTCCTTCAACAATAGACGGTATGCCGCTGCAAAATGCTTCTGAGCCAAAACCGTGCGTCCTTCCAACGTGTAAAGCTCACCCAGCTCTTCTTGAACATACGGATCGGGGTCATTATTGGCTTCGTTCAATTTCAGGAGATCTAGTTGAATCGCAAATGCTTCCGCAAGACGATTCAAAGACCTTTGTACTCGTGCGACCGACCATCGCGCAATTTTAATATTCTGAGGCTGGTTCTGAGATACTCTTTCCGCAAGTGCTTTCTGGAACATGTCTAGTGCTTTTTCGAATTGCTTCTCATCATGATACGTCCAGCCGATGTTGTTATACAGCGAACCTTTCCAATTTTGTGCGCGAGATTCTTTGGATCGTTCTGCGATTGCCAATGCCTTCAGGTTCCAATTGTGTTGGTCGCCGGCGTTCTTTTCAACAATTGCCATCATGTGTGCTGCGTCGACGTAAAGCGCGTCTTCATTCGATTTGGCAGCGATTTCTACTGCTTGTAGGAAAAGTGGCTTAGCCATTTCCGGCTTGCCAGATGAGTTAAAGGTTCTGCCGCGTTCCAGCAGATAGCGAATGTTGACCCGTTGCAGGTCCGGAGTAAGCTCTTTTTGTATGCCATCGAGAATTTTGTTGGCACTATCATACTTGCTGCGTAAACCCAGAGTGCGTGCGATCTGAGTTAATAGTTCGAGCCGTAATCCGCGGTCCTTCACTGGGTCCGCTTTGGGCAGCAACGCGCGAAACTTTTTCTCGGTTTCAGCGGGATTGTTAAAATCCCAAAGATTATCAAAATCCTGAAGAGGTGATTGCTCAACACTCACAGTAATCATGTTTTCCTTTCTGAATGGGGAGAGCCTCAGGCTAAGACTTGCTGTATGACATTACCATATACGTCTGTTAGACGCATGTTTCTGCCGTTGTAAAAATAAGTGAGTTTTAAATGATCCAGTCCCAAAAGGTGCAGGACAGTTGCATTAAGATCATGGACCGGATGGGGGTCTGAAGCGACTTTGTATCCAATCTCGTCGGAGGCACCGTGAACTGTCCCACCTTTGACGCCGCCACCCGCGATCCAGCACGAGAAGGCATGTGGGTTATGGTCTCTGCCAGTTGAGCCTTCCGTGAATGGCATTCTGCCAAATTCGGTATGGAAAATTACGAGGGTATCTTCAAAAAGCCCACGTTGTTTCAAGTCTCGGATAAGGCCGGCAACCGGTTGGTCAACTTCTTTTGCATGCATGGAGTGATTGGCAACCATGCCATTGTGAGCATCCCAGTTCTGATCGAAAACCCCGCCGCCCGAATATAGCTGAACAAAGCGTACTCCTCGTTCAACTAATCGTCGCGCCAGTAAGCACTGCTTGCCAAAGACTTCGGTTTCTGGTCGATCCATTCCATAAAGTGATTTAGTGGCCGTACTCTCTCGCGAGATGTCCACCGCTTCTGTAGCTTCGGATTGCATTCGGAAGGCGAGTTCATAAGTTTGAATGCGTGCCGCCATATCTTGTTCGGCTGGATGTGAGCGCAAAAATTCGTCGTTCAGCTTTTCTATGAAATGGATATTTTCTCGTTGGCGTTCGGGCGTAAGGTCCGATGGTGGTTTTAGATTCAGGACCGGCAGCCCGCCAGATCGAAATTGCACACCTTGGAAATTTGAGGGTAAAAAGGCGCTGTTCCAGTTGGCTGCCCCGCCGCCGACGAGCGCACGTGGATCGGTCATAACTACAAATGCTGGTAGATTCTGGTTTTCAGTGCCAAGTCCGTAAGTGACCCACGAGCCGAGACCCGGGCGACCTGCCAAAATGGAGCCTGTGAGCATATGATAGAGTGCAGGCACATGATTATTGCTATCCGAAACCATGGAACGTATTAAAGCGATGTCATCGATGCAGTTGCCAATATTGGGAAAGAGATCAGAGACCAATGTCCCGGATTGCCCGTAGGGCTTGAACGACCATGGGCTTTTCATTAGACGTCCCGGAGCACTGCGGCCCATGGTGTCGAACTCAGGGCGTCCTGCGACACTGACTCCATCTTTCACTACAAGTTCGTGTTTGTAATCGAACGCATCAATATGGCTGAGACCACCAAAGCAAAAAATGGAGATGACACGCTTCACTTTTGCCGGCATCATGGGGGATTTGGGAGCAAGTGGATTTAAGGACGAATGCGAAGGCGTTGTGGCGGCAAGACTATCGGAACCCAACAGAGTTGCGAGCGCCAACCCACCTATCCCGCCACCCGCATTCTGGAGAAAGCGTTTGCGCGATATATAATCGGGTCCATTGTGTTTTGATTTAAATAACTCGCTTAGATCCATTTGATTCCGCTATTCGATATAAAGAAATTCGTTCAGGTTGAGTATTGCCTGACAAAACTCTGCTCGGGTGTGTGTATTCAGATACTGGACGCTCATTGCTAATTCCGACTTGGTTGGTGGTCGGTCAAACGCAATGGAGTATGCACGATTCACTATCGCTGACTTATCTGCACCACATTCACGTTCCAGTCGCTCCGCAAAAAGAGTTGCCTGTTTCAGAATCAGAGGGTCATTCAGCAGCATAAGGGTTTGGAGCGGCGTTGTCGTCACGTTGCGCGCTGCAACTGAATTTGTGATTTCTGGGCAGTCGAAAACATCCAGCCCAGGAAAGATCAGTGACCTCTTAATCTTAATATAGATGCTTCTACGGCGCGTTTGAGGATTATCGTCACCGACGGGCCAGTTTACACCCTGAAAGGTATCGAACCGCAAAGAGGGATCTACCGGAGGATAGACCGGCGGACCGTGCATTTCGAGATTTAGGGTCCCGCAAACTGCCAACATGGAGTCGCGGATCGCTTCCGCTTCCAGTCTTCTAACGGGCATTCGCCAAAGCAGCTTATTTTGTGGATCGGTCCGGAGGCTGGTCTCCTGTGCTTCGGACGATTGCTGCCATACGGAAGACATCAAAATCAACTTATGGAGAGGTTTTGTTTTCCAGCCTCCATCCATAAATTTTACTGCGAGATAATCGAGTAATTCGGGATGCGTAGGGAGCTCACCATTGATGCCGAAATTGCTCGGAGTATTTACCAAGCCTCGACCAAAGTGCTGTCGCCATACGCGGTTGACCCAAACGCGTGCTGTCAAAGGATTCTTTCGGCTTGCCGCCCATTCGGCAAACTCGTGTCGACGGCCTGTCGTTTCTGTTCTGGCAACGCTTTCTGGAATATCTCTGTCACCGCCGGGTAAGGAACAGATGAAACCGGGTTTCACGGGTGCGCCGGGATGTTCGGCATCGCCTCGGATATGGAGTTTCATTTCAGGAAATGTAGACCCAACATCTGTCACAACCATCGCCTTGGGATAGGGTGGGCGTGTGGCGTCCATCGCTTTAATTTGAGCGTTTAAGTCTTTGAACTGTTTTCGCTCTGGTTCGTTTAGGACTGAGGCAAGTTGGTCGTCAGTCGGATTTGACATCCCCATCGTCTTTACGAGCGAGAGTGCTTTCTGCTTGAGCGGTTGGAAGATTTCCAGAATAGCCGATTCGCGCTTGTCAATGAGAGCGTTCTGTTCTGCCGCAACGGACTTCTGTTCGTCCGAGGGAATGTCGATCTCTTTACGAATGGTCGGATAGAAAATGGCAGCCAATCGGTAGTAATCCGTTTGTTTGATGGGGTCATATTTATGATCGTGGCAACGCGCACACATTACAGTAAGACCAAATATGGAGGAGCAGGTTGTGGCGATGATATCGTCCACTTCATCCGCGCGAAATCGTTTGCTTTTTACCTGAGCGAGGTCTTCACATCCGAGGCCAAGATATCCTGTGGCGACAAGTGCTTCTGGGTCATGAGGACGGTATTCGTCTCCGGCGATCTGCTCTTTGAGAAACAGATCGAACGGTTTATCACTATTGAAAGAATCGATGACGTAATCTCGATAGCGCCATGCCAACAATCTATCTTTGTCACCTTCGAATCCACCGCTGTCGGCGTATCGCACGACATCCAGCCAATGCCGAGCCCAGCGCTCCCCGTAACGTGGGGATGCGAGAAGTCGGTCCACTACTTTTCCCCAGGCTTTAGGTGATCGATCTTCTTCAAACGCGGTAACTTCCGCCGGCGACGGTGGAAGTCCTATTAGATCGAAGTAGGCACGACGAATAAGTACTCGGCGCGATGCGGGTTTGGTAGTCGATAGATGGCTTTCTGTTAGTTTGTCGAGAATAAACGAATCTATCGGTGTCTTGACCCACGAGGACTTGAGTCCGGGTACCTTTGGCAAAACCGGCACCTTGAAACTCCACCAAGTTTGTTTTGCCGCTGTGGTTATCTGAGTGGGACCATAATTCGCCCCGGAATCGATCCACTGTTTCAGTGCAGCAATTTCTGCTGCTGGCAGTTTTCCACCCGGCGGCATCTGCGGCGCGCGGACGCCGGAAATCAATTGGTAGAGAAGACTATCCTTGCTATTACCTGGTTTGAACGCAGCACCATGAGTCCCACCCTTGAGAGCCGTGGCTTTTGTTCGCAGGTCGAGATTGGCAAGGTGTCCGTCGACCCCATGGCAGCCGAGACAGCGTTGTTGAAGGATCGGTAGTACTTTCGAATCGAATGGTGAAACGGTACCGGGATTTGAATGAGACTGCCCTTTTGGAGAGATATTCGCGATAGTCAACAAGGGCGCGCAGAGGGATACCAACGAAACGGACATCAGCACTAGTATTTTATAGCGTCGCGCATGGAGTGACATATGTTTAAGATGATTATCAGCGTTGTTTATCATGCGTTCGACAATTCGATCCTGAAGGAACCGTGTGGCACAACCTTTAGGTTGAACCGTTGTGATTGAAACTGTTAGATACTATTTTGACACTCCTGTAGCATGATTCTATCGATTCGCTGGAACATTGAATGGTTTGCTTAGTGAAAAGGCAGACGTCTAGCGATTAGGGTGTGTTCACGAGCGTTCTTTAGCTATGCGCAGACACGGCAGAACCTTTCCAATCTGTATCTACATCGTGGGAATGCAGCAGTTCCGAGAGTTGCCCCACATGTCCCTGCAAATGCCGGATGTTTAGCATCTGGTGCTCGAGTTTGGATAAGGAGTACCATGAGAATCCGCAATCATTCGTCTCCAAATCTAGTGAGTCAACTAGAATGTCGATGGCGGCGTCCACCATATCGATGTAATCAGATATGTCGGCTTTGGAATAGGGTGGTTCGACTGGGGGAGTCGCCCAGAGCACGCGAGCATTTGAGTTCTCTTTAGCCCAAGGTGTGTAGTCGCTTTCCTTTTGATGTGCGTACAGATGGGTGTAATAAGTGACATGGTAAGAGATCCGCCAGAAATTTCGTGGATGGACGCCGCTCACCCACACTTCTTCCGGGCATCTTTCGACACACTGGCGGAGCATCCAGAGTCCAGCATGGTATTGTGCTTTTAGAGCAGTTTTGAATTGCATTATGTCTCCCTCCTACAATTATTTGGTGTAATTCTATTCAAAGGCTAGGGGTTCTCATCCAATGAGACTTAGAGAGAAAATCGCAATTGCTATTGCCATTTTTTTCTTAAATTGGGTTAGTCGTAAACATAAAAAGACGTGACTACAAACCACCATTGTTTGCAAAGATACGTATGGAAGCGTATGATATCATTGTTATATAGACTGGTCAACCGTTCCCGGCAATGGAGATAAACGGTCGTGGGTATCCTGATCCAAATAATCTATCAAGCTACTATCGGTCGACTCTTCAATGTTCGACCCCGTATCAGACTGGTGAATGGCGCGATTGTCGCCACGACCGCGCCGCACATTGCAGTTTTATCCCTTGGATTAAAACTCCGCAAGGTGATGGTTGACCCAAATCACCGTGCCATACGTATTTTTGCTAGATACGGATGGTTCTTCACTAAGGTTAAGCGAATTCCCTTCGCCGAAGTGAAGCATGTAATTTACAAGTATGTAGATGCTTCTCCTCTCAGCAATGTGCCTACTACCACTTAT
>CAISOI010000923.1 GCA_903886985.1 uncultured Chthonomonas sp. | reverse complement strand
TAAAGTTACAAGTATCTCGCGGAGAACCAAAAAACTTCTGTGGGAACGTATCTTAGAACAGCTCAAGTGGAAGTGAAAAAGTTAGTTAAAGGCTCATTTGAAGTTCTTGACGAACTTCACAACAGCGAGACCAGTGTAGTACAACTGCCCCATGGCGATCTTCAACTGCCCCTGTTTTATGCACCTCCATGCATATTTGGGTTTATTGACAATCTGATATAGATGCCACGCACGATATGCTTTGTTTGCCAGAATTTTTTGTTCCGAACTATTCTCTGAAGAGGATGCAAGTTTCTTACGAACTAAACCAGTTGCATATCGAATGTTTGAGGACCATGATGCGTTTGCTGAATGTAAGCGATAGTTGAGTACCAGCTTATCGAGAAAAACTATACAGCCATGCCGACTCATACGAGCATAGAGATCATAGTCATCTGCCGGGGCAACAGTCTGATCAAAATCGCCCACTTTCATTAGCGGCTCTCGCTTCATCAGGATCAGCCCCGGGGTAACCATCTGATTGCAAATTACCAATGACGCAAAGATTGACGGTTCGTCAATCCTGAGATTCCGTACCTTGCCCTTTTCAAATACTAATCGGTCTCTAAGAGCACCTTCCAGTTCGCCTTCTCGAATTCGCTCTCCATTATCGTCAACGTACTGTGCGATCCCAAAAGCAGCCACAGCGGAAGGTGTCGACTGAATCGCAGATATCAGATCTGCTAGCGCATCAGGTTCCCATGTATCATCTTGATCCAGAAAAATTACGAATTCTGACTCTGAATTGGTCGTCTTCAGTCCACTATTGCGCGCATTTGCGACTCCACCGTTTGGTTGGGTTACAAAACGAATGCGTTCATCATTAGAAGCATAGTTAGTTGCAATGTCTGCCGAACCGTCTTTCGATCCATCGTCAATCAAAACCAGTTCCCAATCACGGAAGGATTGCGCAAGAATACTGTTCACTGTCTGTGACAGGAATCTCTCGCCGTTGAACATCGGCACAACGATACTGACGGTTGGAGTTATCATAATTGAACGTTCGTAGTTTAATCGTGAGGAACAGGTATTTTTCTTGACATTATACCAACTTCATTGAAGAGGAACAGCGTCGTAGGCCAGTAAGTCACAAAAGACGGAACAAAAGCTAAATTCCGCGCACCATATCCATAAACGGTTTGACAATATATGCCATCTGCTTCAATGCGCCACTGACATCCTTGCGTTTTAATGCGTCGGTTGCAAACTCAACCTTTCGACGAATCAGGTACTTCTGCCACTCTTTGTAGGCTGTTCGCGCTATCACTGCCTGTTCGGGACTATTCTCCTGAGACGAAGCGAGTTTCCTTCGCATAAGTTGCTCCGATTCTTTCATTTTCTCAGAATTGAGCGAGGCATTGTTGAAATGCAGCCGGTAGTTCAGAATAACCTTGTTTAAGAACACAAAGCAGCCATGCCGACTCATCCGTGCGTACATATCCCAATCGTCACAGGGAGCAACATCTTGATCGAACTCACCGGTCTTCACAAGTATCTCTCGTTTCATCAAAACGAGCCCTGGTGTAACCATATAGTTACGAATTGCAAATGACCCAAACGTTGTCGGATTATTGACAGATAGCTTTTGTACGCGACCGTCCCGCAACTCAAGTCTGTCGCGCCCAGACTCCTCGAGATCACCCTCTTTAGTCCACATCCCAATCTCGTTGACAAATCGTCCTATCGCAGTTGCACAGGCGCAATTCGGAACAGAATCAGCTGCTTCGATGAGACTCGATAATGCAAATGGCTCCCAAAAATCATCGTGATCCAAAAATATAACGAAGGTAGAATCCGAGTTGGTCTCTCGCAGCCCGCCATTTCGAGCACGCGCAACCCCGCCATTCTTCTGTTGAACAACACGAATTCTCTTGTCACGGGCGGCATATTCTTCCGCTACGGCAACAGTCCCATCTTTTGAACCATCATCGATAACAATCGCTTCCCACTCTTTGAATATCTGGAATCGAACACTGTCAAGGGTTTCTGAAAGGTATCGTTCACCGTTATATGTGGGAATTATTATGCTGACTTTAGGGGCACTCATAGTAACACTTCGCGACTAGCAGTAATGCGGCTCAATCGTCATTATACCGAAATTAAAGGGGTGTCTGCGTTCAGGTCAATCACAAAAAAAGACCCGTGCGCAACCGCACGG
>CAISOI010000922.1 GCA_903886985.1 uncultured Chthonomonas sp. | reverse complement strand
GATGGAGTTACCACCTATCAATATTCTCCGACGCAGAAAATGTATCGAAAAGGTCCTTCAAAAGGTGGGGCAGTTGGACTACCTATGGACGGAATTGTAAAGGGCGATGTCAAGAAGATGGCGGAGACCTTCAAAGTGGCTGGTACAGAGACGGTCGGCGGAAAACCCTGCATCATCTTGGTAGCAAATTCTCAGAAGACCGCACAGGGCGTAACCCCTACGACAAAGCTTTATGTTGACAAATCGAATTACCATTTCAAACAATTGGTTGTAACTATGTCGGTAAATGGCCCGCAGGGCGCCAATAATGTTAAGACGACCATGGTTGTTAAGAGTGAGACTGCAAACGCACCAATTAGCCCCGATTTATTCAAATTCGTACCGCCGGCCGGTTCAAAAGAAGCCCCAGCACAGCCTCCTGCAGGAGCACCTGGAATGGGAGCGCCCGGAGCAATCAAAAAGTAGTGTCTATCTTGGGCGACCGAATAATTTGGTCGCCCAAACTTTATTTAGACCGATCAATTCGAGTATAATATCGCAGGATTTTAGCAATTGTCACCAGTGATAGTTACTCGCGGAATTGGAAGGAATTGCAAGTATGGATGGGGTAAGAAGACTCGTTCAGTACCCTCGTTGTATGATGGGAATACATGAGGCTCCGTCTCAGAGGCACCCAACGGGCCCAGTGGTGGCGAGATGTACTTGCTGTGGTAAAGTTTGTTACTTTTTCGGTCTTTCTGCGTATGGATTAGGCGGTCCACCCATCATTGCGCCCATATCTATCAAACCACCTGCATTACCCTCTCAAAAGGGTTAGAAATTAGACAAATTCTAACGGCAGCCACTTCCGTGGCTGCCTTGAATTTTGTGTGGTCCGTTCGTTGCAAACGAAACAGTTGTAAGGCTATAATGAGAAGACTGTGTATGTCCATAGATGGGCTGCACAGGCAGATTTTATGATGGAGGCGAACACGTGAGCAGTCAGGTTGATGGCAACGATGTGCCGCACATTGCTCGTGGATTAGAAGGCGTTATTGCCGCTGCCACGAACATTGCTGAGGTTGATGGAGAAAAAGGAAAGTTAACACTGCGAGGTTATGACATCAGCGAACTCGCTGGCAATGTTAGCTTCGAAGAAGTGGCCTTCCTTTTGTGGCATGGAAAGTTGCCGACTCAGTCCGAGTACGCGGAACTCATGGATGAGATGCGTGCGGCTCGTGAATTATCTGCGGAGTCATTAGCATGCCTTCATGATGTCGCCAAATCCACTTCCGGAATGCACGTCCTTCGAATTGGTGCCTCGACTTTGTCAATTGGAGATGGCACCGTTGACAGCATCTCCAAAGAAGATAACCTGAAAAGAGCCGCTCGACTTCAAGCTCAGATGCCTGCAATTGTCGCCCATTCCTATCGAATTGGCAAAGGTCTGCCCATTATTCAACCTAAGCCGGAGCACGGACTAGCACAGGGTTTCCTCTACATGCTTGAAGGGGAAGAACCTTCCCAAGCGCGTATTGACGGATTGAATGCTTACCTTGTCGCCGTCAGTGAACATGGACTCAATGCTTCTACTTTCACAGGTCGTGTAGTAATGTCGACGAATTCTGACATGGTTTCCGCTATGACCGCAGCCATCTGTGCTCTCAAAGGTCCCCGACACGGAGGTGTACCAGGACCCGTTCTAGCGATGCTAGACGAGATTGGGACTGTTGAGAATGCAGATCCTTACATCAGAAATGAAATGACCCAAGGCCGCAGAATTATGGGTTTCGGTCACAGAATTTACAAAGTTCGAGATCCTCGCGCTGCTATCCTAACTGTGGCTGCAGAAAAAATGGCAAGTATTACAGGTGATCGACACTTGCTTGACCTAACCCAGGCAGTGGAAAATACCTGTGTCAAGGTTCTTGCTGAATTGAAACCGGGTCGAGACCTCTACGCGAACGTTGAGCTGTACGCTGCTCTTATCCTGCATTCTGTTGGTGTTCCTTCAGAGATCTTTACTCCAATTTTTGGAATTGGAAGAACGTCCGGTTGGACGGCGCATATGTTGGAGCAGATGGATGAGACAAAGATCATACGACCGGAGTCTGTGTATGTCGGTCCAAGGGATCGGAAATTCGTACCAATGAACGCTCGATAGGTTAGCTGGAACAGTTGAAAATGACCGGATTTCCCAAGTGGATGTCCGGTCATTTTGGTTTATGGTATTGATATCTGTACTTACTTTTACGATTGGGCAATCCGGTCCTATCGCATTGTTTAAGGTTTGAGAAGTGGATAGCCCGCCTGTTCTCGCTGCGCCAAATAGGCGACACAACTTCCACGAGATAGGGCACGGACGCGATTGATAAACACGGCACGTTCGGTGACGGAGATGGAACCTCTTGCGTCCAGCAAGTTAAAGATATGTGAGCATTTCAAACCGAGATCAAATGCTGGGAAAACTAGCCCGTCCGCAACTATGCGTTTACTTTCGGCTTCGTACATATCGAAAAGTTTGAAAAGCATAGTGGTATCGGCGGCTTCAAAGTTATACACACAGTGTTGATACTCTGACTCCATTTCGGTATCGCCGTATGTAACTCCATGCGCCCATTCCATCTCCCACACGCTGTCCACTTTCTGCAGGCATGTTGCAAGCCTCTCCGTTCCATAGGTGATTTCGGCGGAGACTGTTTTACATTCGATTCCACCCATCTGTTGGAAAAAGGTAAATTGCGTGATCTCGGTGCCATCAAGCCATACTTCCCAGCCAACGCCTTGTGCGCCAAGGGTGGGGGCTTCCCAGTCGTCCTCAACAAATCTAATGTCGTGCTCGTCCGGATTTATGCCGATTTCGCGAAGGCTATCAAGGTAGAGGTCTACGATATTGTCCGGGGATGGTTTCATAATGACCTGATACTGGTAATAGTGCTGCATGCGCATAGGGTTGCGTGCATATCTGCCATCAGCAGGTCTTCGGCTCGGTTGAACATATGCGACATTCCACGGCTCTGGACCAATTGCTCGAAGTGTTGTCGTCGGGGCATTCGTGCCGGCTCCAACTTCAACGTCATAGGGCTGCATAATCAAGCAACCTTTATCAGACCAGTACTTTTGTAGTGTGATTAGTAGGTCCTGATAGGTCATCCTGCGATTTGTTACAGTGGTCATTTTGCCGCCTTGGGTTTACCTTGAGTAATAGTTTGTGCTTAGATGATACCGTGAAGATAACTTTCATTCAAGAGAAAAGGGGCTCAACTTGTCTTAACATGCTTGATTACCCACAAATGTCCCGTTCGCTTGCGGTATCATTAGTATATTCAGAAGCACATTGTTGCACGCTTGGTAAAAACTACATTTCTAACGGAACGGAACACACTAATGCCTAACTGGGGACAAGTTATTACTGCCATGGTCACTCCTTTCGACTCTCAGGGAAGAGTAGATGATAAAGGCGTGGAGAGAGTAGTTGAATATCTTTTGGCAAATGGTTCGGACGGAGTTGTTGTCGCAGGTACCACAGGCGAGTCTCCAACCCTAACTCACGAAGAAAAAATTCACCTGTTCCGGTTAGTAAAGAGTATCGTGGGAAACCGTGGAAGTGTGATCGCGGGAACCGGGTCTAATGATACAGCTTCTTCCTTGGAGTTATCCAAAGAGGCATCAGCACTTGGTGTTGATGGTCTCTTGCTCGTTGCACCGTATTATAACAAGCCATCCCAAGAGGGACTATATCAACACTTCCGCATTATATCTGAAGCTGTAGACGTCCCGGTGATGCTGTATAACGTTCCCCCAAGGACGAGTTGCAACATAGACGCCAAGACCGTATTGAGATTGGCACATGATGTTGAGAATGTTGTGGCGGTGAAAGAGGCTAGCAGTAACCTAGTTCAGGTTTCCGAGATTGCGGCAGGAGCTCCTGAGGGATTTTTGATTTATAGTGGTGAAGATGGGATTGTTTTACCAACTCTTGCGGTTGGTGGGGTAGGGGTAGTAAGTGTTTCGGCTCATGTTGTGGGGCGGGATCTCAAAGAGATGCATCGGCGGTTCTTTGCGGGTGATCTAAAGGGTGCGCAGGAATTGCACTTTAAGATGCTTCCGATTGTCCGCGCATTGTTCCAGCCAACCACTCCTAGCCCCGCGCCCGTGAAGGCAGCAATGAATTTGTTGGGATTGGAAGCTGGGAGCGTTCGCTTGCCCTTGGTGGACGCAAATCCAGCCGAGACAGCAATTGTAAAATCAGCTTTAGAACTGTACGGACACATCTGACATAGGTATGTCAGTTGGCAGGCACCGTAGGTTGTGAAGTTATCGAAGCGGGGGAATTTCCAGAAATGTTAAGATTCTCCCGTTTTGCATTTAACCGGATAATGATGGCCGCCATAACTGTAACCGCCATGATAGGAATGCCCAATCCCGCCTGGATCAAATTGTTATCAGCCATGTTGTATACAACGGAAGCGACATACGGATAGAGCAAGGTACCTATGAGTTTTCCGCGAAGGGTTAGAACCCACATATGCTGTGCAATCACGCCCAAAGCAAGTAGATAGATTAAGCCCCACGCCACGCCGAAATCGAGATATGCTGGTCCAAAAAATGTGCTGTAGAAACCGTATGTCGGGACGTTTCTACGCCACTTGTCCTCGTCTTTAATGGTTATTCCGAGAATACGGAAGAAGTACGTCGCTGTTGCATATTGACATGTTCCCCATGCAAGTTCTTCGGGGTTCGCGTAGTCATAAGTTTTCTGCCACTCAAACATGCCGTGGGTGTTGTACCAAGCGATGTCAACATAGCTCCACAAAAGGTTCTGTACAATCTCAGGCTGTTCGTGAAACCATAGCACAAATCCTGGGCTCGGGACGTACAGCTTTCTTTCTGGTGAAACAGCCACTGCCTCTTCTCGTGTGGTGGCGCCAAAAAGTAGGTCGCGCTGCATTGTACCAAGGGTAAGAAAGCCAAAAATGATAGAAGCAACTATCCCTACTATGACCATACTCTTCTTCGTTATGAGGAGCCGGCCATTTGCGATCGCAAGACACACTACTGCTTCAAACATCGGTCCGAGGAGGATATATCGATTTCCCGAAAGGTTGACATAGATACCGTAAAAGGCGAACAGACCGTAACCTGTCCACTGCATCCGTTTTGTGAGATATCTCCGAAAAGCAATAGTAAAGATGAACGCAGGAATTGCAATTGGGTATCCAATTCCGGTTATGAAACTAATACCTGATGAGGATCGGTCCGCCCCGGTAAAGTTGTTTTCTGAGTTTCGGAACGCCTGAATGCTCTCTGCAGAGAGGAATCCTCGGACAAAGAAAAGGTCATACATTCTCAGAACTAGGAAGATAAAAGTAATTGTAAAAAGCACGACAGCTGCCTTGCGATACCCGTTTGTTAACCTCGCTCCGCGTTCACCCTCTGTGGAGGCAAATGCTTCGTCTTCGTTTCCTACATCCCTTCCTAGGGTTTGGTCGTCATACGCACGAGAGGTTACTAGAAAAGTGCCAATGACAAACGCACCAATATATGCCGCCATCAATCCCATCGCCTCAACCGTAAAAGTTACGTTAAAATCGATAAAGAAAATGGATGTGCGTAAGAAAGCCCAAGTCGCGAAGCCCCAGAAGATAAGCCAGCGAGGAGAAAAGTTGCGAAGGTTTATGGTCATAGGAAGTTAAGTTTTAGTAATAGTCAACAATTACAAAGTGAGGATCACAAGACACAGCTATTATAGTAGACTTTCGCTCTAAACCGCAAGTGGGGAGCAAAATGTATGCGTTTCGGATCAAATATCAAAATGTACTTGCAAATTCGTTGATCTAAGTCCAAAATGTTATGAAAGAGACAGAACAATCTTGATT
>CAISOI010000921.1 GCA_903886985.1 uncultured Chthonomonas sp. | reverse complement strand
TCATGCTCAACAGATATGTGAATTACCACGGTCGGTCAGGGATGTCACCACACCAAGGGTAATCATTGAAGCATTGACTCGTTTGGTCACGTAGAATTTGGAGTGCTTTTTCCCCTGAGGTACGGAGATCAAGAACTGCGCTAAGAGAAGTGCCTTTTGGCACTAATAGACAGTCTCGACCGGGATTTGCACTGCTGTAAAACTCATAGCCCAGTTTTGCCATTAACTGCGTACGTGGACTACCAACATATACTGCTCCAACAACATGAGCCACGTGCCAGGAAAGTGCAAATGAGAAGAAATAAAATCGTAATACTGAATTTAAGCCTACCTCTTGATAGGCGCGATCTGTCGCTGCCCGTGACAGCGCCATAACTGGCCAAGTTAAGTTGCAATTGGAGAATTCGCTTTCAACGGTATCCTCTAATTCTTCTAAGGACCACAGAATTTGTGCACGCATGGTTGCTATCGCAGTACTCTTTTCGTCCCATGCAGCCAATACTATTGAATTGTCATCGCCATCAGTCCAGTCAACTGCATCTGGATTAACGACCGAAAATGAGGGCGTCCGTCCGTATTCTCGCCGCCTCAATGCGCCCAATTCTTCCGACGGGTACGAAGCGAGAGAAATGAATCCCTTGCTAATCAATGCTTCATTTTCCTTTGCCTTCGCTCCCATAGGTACGATTCAAGTTTTCGACTTCTTATCAATTATGACTTTTCAGCGACTATGACCTCGCATTTGTAGTGAACTGCTGCACGATCCGAAAGTCTAAGTTTGTATTCGAGACATGGAATATTATGAATTACATGCCACCCAACATAGTCTGATAGAGCCGTCAAACTATCCTGCCACAATGAAACATCGGGCGTAAACTGTGTTCTCCAATCCAAGGGGGATGACAGTAAGATCCTGCCGCCGTATTTGAGCACGCGATTCATCTCTTGAACTACCAGAAGAGGATCGGTAACTCTGTCAATTACATTAGATGAAATTATACAGTCGAACTCCTCGTCAGGATACTGTATATCATCAGCGCTGCCAACTTGAAAAACGGCCCCTGTGCCACTAAAATCTTGTGGAATGGTCAATATGGCAGAACGTCCTGTGTGTATAGATGGTATCTCAACTTCAGTTGCACCTTGAGTAACCAATAACTTGTTACAAAAGTCGATTAGGGTACGAGATTTGTCAATTGCAATTACATCAATGCCACAATTTGCAGTGAAAAGGCTTAGCCTTCCGACACCACACCCGCAGTCTAGACACTTCTTGAACTTTGCGCATTGAAAGAATTCTCTAACACAGGCTTCCATTTGTGGATAAAAAGGTGTTTCTCGATAGCAGACAGGTAAATATAAAGCGCGTTCTGAGAGACATGGAGAAATTACAGTAATATAATCCGCATAAGCACTTTCAATCATACGATGAAAATAACTCGTGTCGGACTCGTAGGGGTCAAGGTTATTAGGCAAAGAATGATCCTAAGAATATCATCGCGATCCGTATTGCGTATTGGATGATGAATGGTTACCAAATGCCATTGAAGTGGTATAGAGCATATACCCATTGGCGCAGATAAATCAAGTTCTGTTTGCAGCTGATCATTTCCACGAAGACCATCAATGTAATCTTTGTCCAAAGGCGAATTCCTTTATCGCCTCTTAAAAAGCAACGGCGCAAACTCATGCAAACTCCGCCGCCATGTCAGCCACTCGTGATCCGTGCCGGGTGATTCATAGAGAACTGTCTTAATCCCCGCCTTCTCCAGCGCGTCCCGAAATCCTCGAACTCCATCCTGCATACGTGGCGCTTCGGCGGTCCCGATAGAGAGAAACAGCAGTCGCATCCGCTTGTTGAACTTCGCCGAATCCGCCATGACGCCATCGAATGCAGTCTTGGCATCAAAGGGCGCACCGCCGAATCCCCCGCCCGCACCGCTGAACCCGCCAATGGTTGCGAAGAGGTCCGTGTGTTTGAGACCAATGGTGTACGACTGCATCCCACCCATGGAGAGTCCCGCCAACGCGCGATGATCGCGGTCGGGGATCGTCCTGAAATTGGCATCGATATAGGGGACAAGGTTCTTCGTTACCACATCCTCAAATGCGCTGAACATTCGGTTCATGTTTGGTGGTGCCTGACCTGGTCGCGGTGGACCACCCGGCGGTGCGGTCTCTCCGGCTCGCGAAGCATAGCCCTTCTCCATAACGACAAGCATAGGGATTGCCTTCTTTTCAGCAATGAGGTTGTCCATGATGAATGCCGCGCGACCCTGATTTGACCAGCCTCGCTCGTCCTCACCGCTGCCATGCTGAAGGTAGAGAACAGGGTAGCGACCATTTCGATCCTTGCCATATCCGGGCGGGCAATAGACATAGACGCGTCGCCAATTTCCCGTCGTCACCGATTTATACCATTGCTCGCGCACATCCCCATGCGGCACATCCTTGGGAAGGTAATAGTCAACGTCTTTCTCTGGGATCTCAATGCCACTGGTCTGCTTGCCGGTGCCGTAGAAGGTCTCACTCCCGGGATCGTTGACTTCCGCGCCGTCGATGAAGACTCGATAGTAGTGAAAACCGGGCACAAGCGGCTCTGTTGTAGCGGACCAGAAACCAGTCCCGTCCTTTGTCGCAGAATATCTCTTAGGCGTGAAGAATGCGAACTCAACTTTCTGTGCGTCCGTTGCTTTAATCCGGAATATGGCTCGAAGATCCGATGTGACCCGCGGATATTGCGCTCCTCCAATATTCGTGGAGGCGGGAGTGCCTTCGCCCGGCATCTGACCCGGTCCTTGAACACCCGAAATTGGCAACATCGCCAACATTAAGCTAAGGGTATTTATAATCATTAAGGCTCTCCAATCGCGTTGTCATGGGAGGGCGTACCGCGCGTCTCCAGTCGTAGAACCGTGATCGAATTAGCGGGGAAGGTGTAGGTGAATGTCGACCCAAGCCCACCCACGCTTCTGGTGACCGGTAGGATCTTTGTGGGTGCATCAATCGAATTTGAATCTGCGGGGTCGGCGGCAATCACGATTGCGGTACCCGTGGATGCGACTTTGGTCAACCCCTTCATGTCGATCTTGACCGTTTGAGCCGACGCCTCGGGATTGAGATATTTCACGTAGACTGCACCCGTTTTGCTGTCCATCGTCACCGAGGTATGGAGCGGCGCACCATTCATCTTTGCCTTCAATATCATGTCGCCATGATTGCGGCTGAACATCTGAAAGGCGTAATAACTCGGCGACCCAAAAGTATCCAGCGCATTGTAACCAATCAGGTTCGGACGCCACTGCCGCCCGCCCGGGTTCACATTGACGAGGAGCGGTGCATAACATTGCATCACAACCAAATCTGAATTACGCTCCATCCCGATCATCCATGCCGCATCCCCAAGCGCAGCTTTCATGCCCGGAGTTGGCGGTAATGTCCGCGAACGTGGGTCCCAAGGGGCGATATCTTCGAAGGCTCCCCACTCACCCACGAATATCTCCTGACCATCGCGCGGGTAGCGGTCGTAGTGTGTGGGCGAATCCTTTAGGAACTGGGCGACGCTGCGATAATAGTGCTCGTCGAGCACTTCCGCGCGGCGACTCTTAACCCGCTTGTCCGCCGGTTGTTCATTCCCCACAGTAGAAGCAACTTTCAAACTCGGATACTTCGCTTTGATCGCATCATAGAACTGTGCGAAACGAGCGTCGTAGCTGCCCGAACGGTCAAAGAAGTCTTCGTTGCC
>CAISOI010000920.1 GCA_903886985.1 uncultured Chthonomonas sp. | reverse complement strand
CTCCAGTCCGCAAGTCTTTCAAAGTGCTATACGGCAACCGAGCTGAATCAACCGCTGATATCCCCTTTGGTGACCCTAACGAAATTGTAGACATTGTCCGCGACCCGACAATCAAGCAGTTTATGCTATTGCAACGCCACAACAATCAATTCGTTGTCACCTGTTATGATCAATCGGGAAAACAAGTTTGGTCCCACACGATCGCCTCGAATATTCTTATCTCCAGTCGGCTGTTTCGTTACCACAACTTACTCTCCGTTACTGGTCACTTTAACCGAAACGATTATGTATTCACTTTCAACCCATTTAATGGGCAGATGTCGCAGACACTCAAGCACACCGACAAAGACATTAATTTCATATTAATGCCAAAGCAAGCAAGTCATCGGAGAGACGCGCTGGTCTCCATGCATGCGGTGCTTCCGATTGAATACTTTGAGCCTCAAGCAATTGAAGGAGGCGGGGTTGGAGATCCAGCTAGGCCCGAGATTCAAGTCCCCTATTTTCCAGTCATTGTAGGACATCCCAATAAACCAGTCACCAGCTTCAGTTCAGATAATAATACTATCTCCATCGCAACAAGGTCGATGATGGTTGGTAAATTGGAGAACGGTATCTGGAAGAAGATCGAAGCCGAGCCGATTGTGCAAAAGAAACTCTCTAAAACCATAGATTTTGGAGAGATGCAGGTACTAAATACGAAAGCTCTTGGGGATACCGTAATTTTTGGAATTAATGATAGGTATATGGGTTTGAGGGGAACGAATAAGACTGTAATCCTCTCATGCCTATCATTAAAGTCTATCCAAGTTCAAGCTGTGTTGGACGGCATTTATGCTCCTGATATTGCTGAGGTGGAGTGATTGAAAAATTGACACCTTAAGGAGATTGATATAAATTCCGTACACTTGCGCTACATCGCCCAATCTTTAGAGTATCTGATTCTCTTCTTCATTCCCGCGATTATCGTCGCGGTGAAGCTGAAAACTTCAACAGTTGTAATACAGCCATCAGCCTCAAAGCGTTTCCATGTTCGGCCCCTAGTATTGGTTGAAGCAATGTTGATCGGGCTTTCGATGGTTGGTCTATTGTGCATCTATGCAGATCTAATTCTTTCAGCGAGGATAAAGGCTCAAGATATTACTTGTTCTCACCACGTCAAAGACTTGAGCAGGGCAATTCTTCTTTATGTAGACGATTGGGATGGCACCCTACCTACTACAAATCGGTGGCTCGATAGTGCCCAAACTCACTTGCTTAATGTTGCGGCAGCGGAAGTAGCACATTGCCCGGCGACCACTTCACACTTTGGCTATGCCATTAATAATCAACTTGGGATGCTTTCGGTAGCAAAGATTAACGCACCGATGGAAACGGTCCTATTATTCGAGAGTGATTCCAATCGATCTAATGAATCTGGTGGAGCGAACCTTGTGACAACGGAAAATCGACATGGTGGAAGGCTCTGGTTTTCGTTCACGGATGGGCATGCCAGTTCCCGCCGCCCATCTGTAGGATGGTCCGAATTATGTTGGAAACCATGATAACATAATTACTTCAGACTACTATTTTGGCTGTGAGCTTATTTTTACAGGCGGGTAAGCCCTACAGTCCTACGTTGGAGCTGGGCAAGGTGAAAGACGGGACGCTACAGGCTCGCTTGTACTTTGATCGGCAGTGGCAAAATATTGAAAACGATGAATTTTTGGAATCTGAACTCAAGAAACAAGGAAAATCTTTCTCAGGATACAGGAAGACAGACGTAGGCAACTTTTCTCTGGAGTTCATTACGAAGTTGAAGAGCGGTGCAATTTCTACAAAGCGAGTGGAAGCGGTTACTGAAGGATATCGCAGTTCACTTAAGGTGATGAGCATACCCATTCTGAAAAACGGTCGAAAACAAGTCTTTATCTCACTGACAATTGGCTCGATTCGGTCATATGTCTTCGACTTTGATGGCGAACACATCCAAAGATTGTATCAAGTTGATAGTGGCAGGGTAAGGGTTTCAGCGGTCAAAGGAACAAACGGTATTTGGAAACTCCAAGAACTATGGCCCGAGCGACAATGGATTGATGAATCTAATTTGGGTGAAGGGAGACGCGTCACTGAGCATACTATTCGGAGATATCTTCATTGGAATAGTAGAGCATTTGTGCCAGACCGACCGGGGAAGACGAGGATCGTGCCATAGTATCTCCACCTCCGACTGAAACCCAATCCCCTGTCGCTCCGTACCTCTGACATTGCCACACAGGCTACGGGAGCTACAATTGAAATTCACCATTCCATCCATATTTGCAGTAATTACGCTTTGCACAATATCGACGGTCTCTTTATCCGGTGCACAGACACCCTCCAAGGAGATTATCCATCACAATTTCGAGAAGGGCGCGGAAGGCTGGACGTCTTTCGGCGCTTCTGCCAAAGTATCAGCCACACAGGATGCTGCCAACGTAAAGTTGAGCAAGGGCTCACTCAAATTTGATTATCCGATAGCGAAGGGTGCGTTCTCCCTTATGGTACTGCCAACTCCGCTGAATACCCTTACGAAGGCGCAGTCCATTCAATTTTGGATTCGACCGGACATCAGCAGCTCTTTTGTTCTCTATCTATCGGAAAAGGATGGCGGTAGATATTACGCGAGCTTCGCGGCAACCGCAGGCAAATGGCAACAGGTGGTGCTCTCGACTTCTGACTTCATCCTCGGCACCGATCCCACCGACCCAAAAGACCCTAATAATAAGCTCGACCTCGACAAAGTGGAAGCGGTCAGCCTAATGGATCTGATGCAATTGCTTGCACAATCACCAGAACCCATGGTTGAGAATTTCTTTCAGTTCAAGTTCGGGCCGCGCCAGATCTTGCTAAATGATTTTGTGATTTCTGAAGCTCCGGTTGGCAATCCTCTTCCTGCTGGAACAATCGATGATTTCTCACGACCACAACTCAGCTGGTTCGCCCTACGCCTAGATTCCATGCAGCTACACTCCGGTCAACCGCTGGATGGAGCTGGCGTAAAAGTGGAATATAAGGAAGAGGCGGGGCGACTAACGGCAATAGCTCGAAGGATCGCACCGGGCCAATTGAAGGGCGCGGAGGCCATTACTTTTAAGGCGGCATCCTCAAAGAAAGTCAGCCTGATATTTCAGATTGAATTGATTGGCGGCGCAAAGTTCAATCACACCGTGGACTTGCCGGGCGACAGCATGGCCCATGTTGTTACAGTCCCATTCAAGGGAATTCCACCGTCAATCGATTCCCCGGACCCAAATGCCGATTTTTCTCCTGAAGAGGTAAAGCAGATCATTCTGATCGATGTCTCTGGAATATCCGGAACCGAGCAGGGAGCAATGACGCTTTGGGTTGGGAAGGTTACTTATGGTAAAGCGGCATCCGGGAAATAGCAGGCTATTTCCCTACGCCATTTGAATAGATTCCTAGGAAGCAGTTAGTTGATGGGGACGGCATAGAGGACGTTGTTATAGACAAAGCTGATCTCTTTGCCGTTGGGCTTCCACCTGATTGTGGATCCAAAGAGCTCTTGAGTGCTTGGCAACGAAACTAATATCGACGTTGTTTTACTGTGGATATTGCCAACGAGCAGATGGCTCTTATAGTCTGGCTCTTGTCCAGTATAAACAACAACGGCAAAGTTCTCCCCATCCAAAGAGAACCATGTAGTGCTCGGTCTGCCTCTAATTGCAAGACGAATAGAGGTTGTCGTGGTGGGACCATTAAGGCGTGAACGATTTCTTTTTCGAAGTATAAGGTGAGTTTGGAGGTGATCATCCTCACTGCTGAATTGAGTTGGATTAGAAAGTACGTTGATGGATTCCTTTGAAAATCCAAACCTCCAATAGTGCATATATCCGAACAGATGATTCCGTGGGTTGTTCGTAATCCTCGCCCCATCCCCACGGACTTTAATACTCTTAATGTTCACGGTAGGATATTTGTAAAAATTGCCGTTTCCACCAACAAAATAAGATACCAAATATTTTCCGTCCGGACTCACAGAGATTCCACTGTGATAGATTCGACCGTCCGATACCAATTTACCGCCTTGCGATAGCAATGTGTAACTATGACCCTCATAAAAACCGATCAATGAGCCATTGGCAAATGACTCTAGGCCAAAAATGCCAGTAGGAAATTTTTCGTAAAGATTGTGTACCAACTGGGGGTACTTTTCCTGCGGAAATGTCAAAATATTGCCGTGATCCCAAAAGTCACCTTGTAAAAGCAAGACGGTCTTGTCATCTATCCACGTGTAGTCAAAGTACAGGTCGAAATCATCGTTCGGCATGACTTTGTACTTCGACAATTGTTCAAGCGAAATGGCAGGTTTTACGGACGGTTTGGTCTGGGCGTATGCGGATGTAAGCACCCCGATCATTAATATAGCTGCCCAAAATTGTCCCAAAAGACTCACTCTCTTCATACTTTCCAGAATACCTCCGAACGGGCAAGTGGCAAGGTAAAATTGAATAAAGCTAAGCGACTTTGTGCGAGGATTACTTAGTGTATCAGAATTGATACTTCAAAAAGCAGACTCTTCGCAAGCTCAGAGTGATGGCTTAGCCTGCACTCAGAATATTGCACTTTGTCACCTTCCTAAAGGAGTAATTACATGGCAGAAAGACCAACCGACGAAGAGCTCAAGCGATTCCACAAATGGTTTGGCGCCGAAGCGAACAACCGATGCTGGAACCTCTGCGAGCAAAAAGAGCGCACCCACGCCGAAGTCGGAGAGATGTTGGATACGGCGCATGTTTCCGCATACCATTGGCGGAGTATCGGTACGGAATTGAACAACAAACGGGCAGCAATGTTGCTCGGTCTTGCTTATGCCTTGGCGAACGTCGGGGATTTGGCACTTCAGTATGCACGGGAGAGTTTCGACTACTTCACCACTACGCAATGCCCGGACTGGGAACTCGCCTTCGCCTATGCAATCCTTGCGAATGCACAGCGAGCCGCCGGACAGTTGGACGATTTCGCAATATCCTATGCGCGTGCGGCGGAGTTGGGAAACGCCATTGCAGATGATGAAGACAAGAGCATCTTCATGGCGTCATTCTCTGTCATTCCCACGCCCTAATTTAGGATATTGGATCCCGACTTTGTCCTGCCGCCAAAAAGTCATCTATCGAACTGAATCTTCTCGTCCGTTTGGGTGTCCCCTGCCCATCCTCTCAGCTCGATGACATTTAGGAACTTTTGACCCCAACGGCGAATAGTTGCCTATCACGCCAGGAGGTTCACCGCTGCATGCCCTCTTCTCTAAAGATCACCGATATTCGCACAGCTGTAATTGCTGACGCGCCAATGCTCTGCCCCATAATCCGAATCGACACCAATCAGGATGGTCTCTATGGTCTCGGCGAAGTGCGGGATGGGGCCACCAAGAACTACGCGCTCATGTTGAAACGATTGTTGATTGGTGAGGACCCGCGAAACGTCGATAAGCTCTTCCGAAAGATCAAACAGTTTGGGCACCACGGGCGGCAGGGCGGCGGCGTTTGCGCGGTGGAGATGGCGCTTTGGGATATCGCCGGCAAGCATTACGGAGTGCCTGTCTATCAACTCCTCGGCGGCAAATTTCGGGACCAGATTCGCTGCTATGCTGACACAGAGATGTGTGACGACCCCGCAGATACCGCTCGCCACCTGAAGGAGCGATACGATCAAGGTTTTACTTTCCTCAAAATGGATTTCACGAGTATTGACCACGAGGCGGGCACGATGAAGAACCTCTATGGCGAAAATGTCATTCCGCCCGGGCATAACATTGATACCCTGCTGCAGACCGAACACTCTTTCACCGGAATTGAAATTTCTGAGGCAGGGATTCAACGCGCCGTGGAATATATTGGGGAGATTCGGCGAATACTGGGTGACGAGATTTCGCTCTCAGCGGACCACTTCGGGCATATCGGTGTCAAGAGTTGTATTCGACTAGGGAAAGCGCTCGAGAAGTTCAACCTGGCATGGTTGGAAGACCTCATCCCCTGGCACCGTATGGACCAATGGAAACAGATAACAGATGCCCTGCATACTCCCACCTGTACAGGCGAAGACATCTATCTGAAAGAAGATTTTGGAGAATTGTGCCGACGCCATGCCGTAGATGTCATCCACCCCGATCTCGCTACCTCCGGCGGAATTCTTGAAACCAAGAAGATCGGCGATATCGCTCAGGATCATGGAATTCCCATGGCACTGCACTTTGCGGGAACACCCATCTCCTGCATGGCGAATGTCCATTGCGCCGCCGCCACTGAGAACTTCTTTGCGCTGGAGAATCATTCAGTGGATGTGGAGTGGTGGGACGATCTGGTCACCGGATTTGACGGCAAGATCATCCAAAACGGATACATCACCGTGCCGGAAACACCGGGTTTGGGCGTGGATATCAATGAAGAAGTGTTCAAAGAGCATCTCTGGTCGAAGGACCGAGGGTATTTTGAACCTACCACGGTGTGGAACAGTGACCGGAGCTGGGATCGGTTGTGGAGTTGAGACTAGGGATAAGTCGGAACAGAAATG
>CAISOI010000919.1 GCA_903886985.1 uncultured Chthonomonas sp. | reverse complement strand
GGCCCAGGCCGAAAATACTGCTTTTGGCCGGTTTGGGCGGATGTACCGGGATGGATGTGGTTCCGACTTGAGCAAAACCTACATCTGTACGTACGTCTCCAGTAGTCTTGATGACTTCTAACTGGACTTCAATATTAGGGTGGAGACGTCTAAATTGATCGATTACTTGATTGGTTTGCGTTAGAGCCAACAAACTGCCGCGTGTTCCAAATCGAATGATGTCCATTGTACCCTCAGTTGAAATTGTGGATCGGTGATGGAACGAAATAGAGAATTACGGTCAGAATCAAACCCGAGATCAGCAAATAGTTAGGCTTTGTTCCACGCCATCCTCGTGTAGTACGCGCGACGAGATATGTCATATAAACCGCCCAAGCAAATACGGATACTACAGTGTGTGCATCCAAATGTGCCGTTTCATGAGATGCCTTATTAGCGAGGCTGGCAAAACCCAATATTAGTCCTACAGTTAACAATGGAAATGCGAGAGCCACAAGATGATATGCGAATCTGTCGACCGTCTCAAGGGGAGGCAACTTCCGAAACAAGGCACGCTTATCGGGCCGCTTTAATAGGCTATATTGGCAGATGTAGAAGAATGCACAGCAGGCTGCTATGGCAAACATGGCAAATGATGTCAATACCATCATCACATGCAAGCTTGTCATTCCCGATTTTAATAATGTGTCACTGTTAGTATGGACACCTGTTCTTAGAAGCGCAAGAAATACCAATCCTGCACACACTGGCGTTACAACAGCCCCCAAACCAGGAGTTTTGTTTCGAAAGTCCAATGGCAAATAGAGTAGCGCGATCACCCACGCAGCGACGGACATTGTGCCCGTACCGCTTTCAAATGGAGATTGTTTAAGAGCGATACAAAAAGCACCAATCGCTCCGAAATGAACAAATACTGCCACCACAAGACTGACGCGTCCCCACTTCGTATACTTGGCATTTTGAAATGACAAGCTACTTCCGTAAAACAGAGCCGCGACAACATAACTCAAGACCACTACCAGATGAATTAAGGCGATCATATAGCCTCTCTTTCTTCCGGGACATCCGTGAATACGCTTTCAGTTCTTGTTTCAGTGACTTGAGCTGTCTCCGTAATTTCAAGTGCAAAAATATGTTTTGCGGCATCAAGCACCATTGCATTTTGGGAGTCTGAAAGTGCAGCTCCTTTGATCTTCTCAACCGGATCCTTGGCGATGCGGTTTATCATCGAGCGCGTTGCAGCTTCGATGCATTGCCATTGGCGATCTGTCAAGTCCGGCAGTTGATTGCGAAGCCTTGTGAGTTCCGATTGACGGATTGTTTCGTGTTTCTCCCGGAGCAGAGTTACTATTGGCACTGCCTCCAAAGAGGACTTCCAGTCAAAAAACTTCTTGACCTCCTCTTCGACGATTGCCTCGACGGAGGATATTTCTGATTGCCGATCTTTGCCGATGTCATCAAGCACTGCATGAAGGTCATCGATATCATATCTAAAGACGTTTGGAAGCTCCCCAACAGAAGGTTCAATGTCTCTTGGTACCGCAATGTCAATGAAAATTAACGGCCGCCCGCGTCGCTTACGCAAAACGGGTTGCACCATTTGCTGAGTGACTACATGGATTGGTGACGCCGTTGAACTTATAACAATGTCAGTGTTTTGAAGTTCGTCCGGAAACCGATCGTAATGAATTGCTTTGCCACTAAGACGACCGGCCAGTGCTTCCGCACGTTCATACGTTCGATTTGCCACCATTACAACGGAGACACCGCTCTGAACGAGATGGCGCGCAGTTAACTCGCTCATCTTGCCGGCGCCCAGCACCATGACTCTCGCGCCGCTTAAATCACCAAAAACGCTGGTCGCGAGGTCTACAGCCGCATGGCCAATGGAGAAACCACCACTTCCGATTCGTGTTTCCGTTCGGGCTCTCTTGCCGGTGGTTATGGAAGCACGAAAAAGAGAATGCAAGATCTGTCCGACAGTTCTATTTTCAGTAGCAATCTGATATGCATCCCGCACTTGTTTTAAAATCTGAGGCTCACCTAAAACTAAAGAGTCCAGTCCTGCTGCGACCCGAAACAGATGGCTCGCGGCTTTTGCAGAATTCAGCGAATAGAGGTGGGGCAAAATATCGGAAGGGGAG
>CAISOI010000918.1 GCA_903886985.1 uncultured Chthonomonas sp. | reverse complement strand
TGATGTTCACTGTGCAATGAGTAACTGAGGATTGCGTCTGTATTAGAAGAGTAGCTATGCTGGCGACAAGCACAAATGTGTCGGCATTGGGTTTACAACTGGTAAACCCAACCGTCAGAACACTCTTCGGTCGGCGATTGTGCCATTTTGGATACCGAAAACGGCAGTTGAGTCTGAACTAATATAGGGATTCGAATCCACTCTAACTCGCTCGCCTCGATAGTAGTATAATAATGTATGCCTGTTGATGCCCTATCCGCTCTGCAAGAAAAGTTAGACTCGCTTCCGACCAAACCTGGGTGTTACCTCTACAAAGATACAACCGGGCAGATTATCTATGTTGGCAAAGCGATCAATCTCCGCAGCAGAGTTCGATCCTATTTTCAAAAAAGTGCGAATCACACGGGCAAAACTCGACGGTTAGTCGAGACCATATGCGATCTCGAATACATCGTCGTAGAATCAGAACTAGAAGCGCTCGTGCTTGAATGCAATCTGATCAAAAAGTACCAGCCGCATTACAATATTCGTCTTCGAGATGACAAGCACTACCCCTATCTCTGCGTAACTTCCTCCGAACCTTTCCCAAGGTTGTTACTTACCCGTCGGGTGCGTCAAGACGGTAACAAATATTTCGGTCCTTATACATCATCCCGTGCGGTTTACTCGACGATGGAGCTAATCAAACGGATATTCCCCATTGTCTCCTGCAATAAACCTTTCACTGGTAAGCCGGTTCAGAAACCATGCCTCTATTACCATATCGGGCAATGTCTCGCGCCTTGTGCAGGGCTCGCGGATGTCAAAGAATACAAGAAGGCAGTGGGAGATGTAATCGCCTTTCTTGAAGGAAAACAGGAACAGGTTGTACGAAATCTACGCACACAGATGGAAGCCGCAGCGGAGTTACTTCAATTCGAGCGAGCAGCAAAAATCCGTGATCAAGTTTTAGCCGTTGAGGAGGTCATGGCACGTCAAAAAGTCATCAGCACTCAGATGGTTGATCAGGACGTTGTTGCCATCGTCGGCGAAGATGGTGGCTCCTGCGTTCAGATTTTCTACATTCGTGGTGGCAAATTAATCGGCCAGAACAGTTTCTTAATGGAAGGCTCTGGGGAAGAGACGACAAACGAAGCCGTCCAGCAATTTGTAAAACAGTACTACACCAGTGCCGCATATATTCCGCAAGAAATTCTTTTGCCATGTGATATCGAAGAAACAGCGATTGTTCAGGCATGGCTGCGACAAAAACGCGGCTCGAAAGTTGAATTAACGGTGCCAGTACGAGGGGACAAGAAACGTCTCGTTGAGATGGCTGCCGAAAATGCGTCACACGCGCTCGAACGGATTCGGGCTGAGATGCGCTCCAAACTTGGTAACAGAGAAAGGGCGCTAATCGAACTTGCAGATGCACTCGGGCTTGACGCTCCCCCACAACGAATCGAATGCTATGACATCTCTAACTTCCAGGGCGATTATTTTGTCGGATCACTCGTGGTTTGTGAAAATGGGGAGATGAACAAGTCTGAATACCGCCGCTTCAAAATCAAATTCCACGAGAACAAACCGGACGACTTTGCGATGATACGTGAAGTCGTTACCAGAAGGTTAGAAGAAGGCAAGTCTGGCAACCCAAAATTCGCGAGAATGCCCGACCTCATTATTGTGGATGGCGGCAAGGGGCAAGTGTCCTCTGCGGTTGCCGCAATGGAGACAGTGGGAATCAAGTTGCCCCTATGTGGTCTTGCCAAGCGCTTCGAGCTGCTTATCCTTCCCGACGAACCTGATCCCGTTGCACTTCCCCGAACATCTCAGGCGCTCTACCTTGTTCAGCGGATCCGTGATGAAGCCCATCGCTTCGCAAACGCATATCGAATGACGCTTCAAAGCAAGAAACAGACCCACAGCATACTCGACACAATTCCCGGAATTGGACCTACGCGCCGAAAATCCTTGATCAAGCTGTTCGGTTCTGTGGATGGGTTACGGTCAGCAACTTTGGAAGCCATCGCAGCGGCTCCTGGAATGAATAGAAAAGCCGCGGAAGCGGTACATAACTATCTTCAGATCGCTCAAGAGACATAAAAAATTCGCTCGCCCCAGAAAGGAACGAGCGAACTAAGAATTGTGAGGTGCCGAGCGGAATCGAACCGCTGGATGAAGGCTTTGCAGGCCTCTCCCTTAGCCACTTGGGTACGGCACCGAGTGGAAGCATATGTTACCACATGATCCCGACTAGGTCAAGAAACCAACACGATATTAAGTGGATTATTGAACTAGTTTGAACTCGCTCAATCTTACTTACCCCTGCTCTGCTCTTGCCTTTATCGCATCCATCTGATCACGAAGGTTCTTCTCCATTAATTTGCGGATAAGGTTCTTGACCAGCGGTCCCACCAATGGGACGTTAACTTCGTAATCCACAACTGACTCAAATTGGGTTACACCGCCAGATTCCGAAAATTGCCAATAGCCCGACATCTCATCTATGTCGCCCTTGAGAGCCTTGAAATCATCTCGCTTTTTCTCGGTGTCCCAAACATCCTCTTGTTGCCATTTAAGCTTCATCGCAAATTGTTTGACCAGTCCCACCCACTCGGTAACGGTCCTGTTGCCATCTGCACTGGAATCTAAAATTGTCAATGATTGGAGATCGTCCATGAAATCTGGAAACGATTCCACATCACGGGCAATCTCAAATACTCTGTCAACCGGTGCATTTACTTCTACAGTAATCTCTATTCGCGGCAAATTACGACTCCTTTTTATCCTGCCGAAATCGATTTTCGGTACCGTTTCGCAGGCGTTCAATATTGGCACGATGGCGATAGATGGAAAAGAGTCCAGCCGCAGTGGCAAAACTCAGACGGGGCGCGAGGCCGTTATCAGCGTAAAATATCCATGTGAAGATAGGGAGCGAAGCCGATGCTGCAATAGAACCTACCGATACATATCCCGTTGCAGCAACTAGGATTCCCCACAAAATCCACGCGGCA
This sequence comes from uncultured Chthonomonas sp., assembly GCA_903886985.1. Classification (GTDB taxonomy): domain Bacteria; phylum Armatimonadota; class Chthonomonadetes; order Chthonomonadales; family CAJBBX01; genus CAISOI01. The sequence continues at coordinate 2,460 of CAISOI010000918.1, read as the reverse complement.
ATTCCCACTTTCCAGGAAATCCCCAGCAAAACTCCCAGACTGGCAGCAATGCCTTTGCCACCCTTGAAACCAAGAAATGGAGAAAAATTATGACCTAAAACTGCGGCAAGCCCCGAGCCCACTTGCCACCAGGGACCATATCCCAACTTAGCGGCGACCAGTGGGGCCCATAAGCCTTTGAGCACATCCAGGACAAACACCACAATCCCTGCTGTCTTACCCACAACTCGAAAAACATTCGTAGATCCAATGTTTCCACTGCCGTGGTCACGGATATCTATGCCCTTCCACCATCGAGCAATCAAAAGTCCAATAGGCAAGGATCCGGCAAAATAGGCAACAATTACAAACAGCCATGCGGGCATAGTTCGGGCAATCTCCGAAGTAACAATACGATCTCTATATTATACGACGATACGTGAAATCGTTGTGCGACTTTACCCTCACACGCGCTTCAGCATGTATGCTTGCCCGAGCGATTGGTCATGATTCCAGTATAACTCTCTGGTCAGGTGGTTAAGAACCAGCGTTCATAATATCCGCGCGTTTCTGCCATCATTGCGCGAAGGTGCGATGCAAATCCTACATCCGCTCGCTCACCATCTCGATCCACGTAACCCAAAGCATAGGCAAGACTTCGAAGTCGCAAAGTATCAGGAGGAAGTATATCCCCATGTGTTGCTCCCTGCAGCGCCAATCGGTTACGAATCCCAGAAAGAACTCTATAAGTATTAGCAATCCTCGCTGCATCCGGCGCTGGCAAAATCGCAAGCCCACCGAGAATGTTTAGGAGGGCAACTGTATTGGTCTCGCGTAATTCGGCGAACTTATGACCGTATTGTAGTTGTTTCAATTGGACCATGAACTCGATGTCGCTCAGTCCACCGTACCCCAGCTTTAAGTCACTGAAACGGTTCTCCGACTTTAACCGTTCTTTTTCAATTTTTAGCTTCATTGAGCGAATTTCGGCCGCATCCTCGTCCTTTAGACCAGTCGAGTAAATCACCGAACGTACCATCTCAACATATTCGTTTCCCACATCTGTGTTTCCCGCGACAAAACGAGCTTTCACCAGAACTTGTTTCTCCCATATCAGAGCGGAATTAAGATAGTAATCTCGATAACCGTCCACGGTGTAAGCAAGTGCGCCCTTATTCCCTTCGGGACGCAAGCGAGCATCAATCTCAATGATTGCCCCGCGCGGTCGCAATTCGTTTTGTGCCCTCAGGATGAACTCTACCAACTGGATTGTTTGATTGTATTGCTTGGCATGCTCATCGTCCGACATATTTTCGCCGCGGCGATAGACACACAAAATGTCCCAGTCGGAACTATAACCCAGTTCCCGACCTCCGAGTTTACCCAGTCCGATGATCGCAAGATTGTCTATTCCTACCATTGAAGACCTGTTCCGACGCACAAAATCGAGGCAGCAATTAAGAACTCCCGATGCCAGAGCACTCAATTCCTCGCCCACATCCTCAAGACTAATGGTCTGCCAGATTTCTCGCGCAGCAGTCTTCAATCTCTCACGTTCGATGTATCTTGCCAGTGAGGTCCATAGCTCGTCTTCTTCGACAATGCGTTTCGTACGGAGAATCAATTCATCTGTGTAATTTTGAGATGTCTTTATTGCCGGATCCAATGTCACGTCGTTCATAATGGAATCCAGCCATTCAGGGTGCCTCAGAAGTGATTGGAATCCAACACTACTTCCCGCTGCTAAAGTTGTGAGCCGGAATAATAGCTCTTCGCTTTCATACAGAGCACCGTAAATTGCGGCTGGATTTGGATTCTCTTCACAGAACTGGATCATTCGTTCCAAAGCCTGGTCAGCGTCATTCGTGCGGGTGCACTGAGTTATTAACCGCCCGGCAACAAGTAGTAGTGCACGCCGTGCTTCAGGCGTAACATCCCCATAATCGGTCCCAATAATTGCTCGACGAAGTAAGCGGAAAACATTGTCCGGATCTTCAAATCCCTCTGCGGTGAGAGCTTGGACGATAATTGTCCTTGACGATTCCGAACCCATAGAACTCAACAACTCATTCCAAATGTCTCGTGTTGTAGGTTCCGCCTTGCCGAGATCTTTGTAAAAGATATCCTTGAAGTGTCGGCTCACTCGAGTGGTGACCGCTCTATATGTCTGCCAAAATGCGATTTCATCTTCAAATCCCAGCCGACGAGCCAATAACCGTACCTCTTCGGATACCTCTGGAATTGACTGTGTCTGAGCGTCTTTGAAAATCTGAAGTCGGTGTTCCACTGTCCGTAGAAAGATGTAGTCCAGAGAGAGATCGGAAGCAGCCTGAGGAGAAATCAACGCAGCACGCCTTAGTTGGGCGATCGCTTCCAGCGTGTTTGCAGTGCGGATCTGAGGATTTCTCCCACCATACTGAAGTTGAAGGATTTGAGCACTAAATTCAATATCTCTGATGCCTCCCGTTCCCACTTTGACAT
>CAISOI010000917.1 GCA_903886985.1 uncultured Chthonomonas sp. | reverse complement strand
GGTAGCAAAGATGAGCAGGAGCCAAAATGCGACCGTGTACCACTTACGATATCGCAATGTCTTCATATTCGCTCTGAGGGATTAAACTCTGACATGAATGCATCACGCTTGACAATGGCACTCTTCTTTGGCCGAAGAAGAACTTTGTAAATATTCATGGAGTTTCGCTCGTTGGAATTTTGTTCATGATCTGCAAAAACGGATATCCTCTTCTGCGTGGGTGAAACTCAGATGCCAGTCAGAATCTCTTAACTCGCGCAAAGTCAGTTTCTTGTCAGCAGCAAACGCGCATATTTTTATACAACTTCTGATTCCATTTGTATTGTTCCACACTTCTTATACGACGGCATGTCCGCAAAGACCTCTCAGTTCTAAAGTGTCCGCCTGCGACGTTCGCGATAGGTGACCCCTATCCAGTCAGTAATATCCGTCAAATAGCGGATGATACTAACCCACCTCAATATTCATAATTCCACTGTTTGCAGAAACCCACCACGCAGTAAAAGAATCCAACCTGTATAAGATGCAAGCTCAAAATAGAGTTGTGGACAACCGAACCTAAACTTTTCCCGTCAAAAAGAGAGTACAACCGATAATGTTAGCGTCTGCGTGAAGGACAATTTTGCCTTCACGCAGAACTCATTAGGGCACAAAACAATCTATTTGAACACGTATAGGTATTGCAGCGTGTTCCATCCGATACTAAAACGAGGAAATTAGATGAACTTTCGAATTGTAGGCATAGCACTTGGTATGGTTGCCATCACTGGCAATGCACTCGCACAGAAACCAGAGGCGCCCAAAACACCGGCGGCGCTAAACGATCCCGCCAAACTCAAAGAGAAGGCACCGGAGACGTTTAAGACCCGATTTGTGACATCCAAAGGAACATTCGATATAGATGTCGTCCGCAAAGAGTCACCAAATGGTGCAGACCGATTTTACAATCTTGTCAAGAACGGCTTCTTTAACAACATCAAGTTCTTCCGAGTTGTAAAGGGTTTCGTCGTACAGTTTGGCATTCACGGCGATCCCAAAATCTCCAAAAAGTGGCTCGATTCAAATATTCAAGACGATAGCGTTGTTGCGAGCAACATCAAAGGAACTTTGACTTTCGCCAAGTCCGGTGCGCCGAACAGTCGATCAACCCAACTCTTCATTAACCTTGGAGACAATGCTCGGTTAGACGGAATGGGCTTCTCGTCGTTTGGCAAAGTGACCAAGGGAATGGATGTCGTCGAGAAATTGAACGGCGAATACGGTGAGACGATCACCCAACTTCAAGGTGAGATCGCACAGGGCGGCAATGCCTACCTGGAGAAGAACTTCCCAAAACTTGATTACATCAAGACCGCTACAATCGTCAAATAAGTTGAACATTCGGATCCTTACTGCAATATCCTTGATTGCTGCTGGTCCATGCGCATTAGCATGGGCTGGCAAGGGTCCTTTACGTCAAAATCCAAAAACTGCCGCCCAATCGACCGACTTTTGGTCGCTGAAACCGATTCGTAAACCGGCTGTACCAAGTTCGCCCTTCGAGTCGTTTTCCCGAAATCCCATCGACCGTTTCATATTCGCCAAATTAGCTCAAAAAGGTCTTAAGCCCGCTCCTCCCGCTTCCAAACGTGATCTTTTGAAGCGAGTGAGTATCGACTTGACGGGTCTGCCACCAACTCCGGACGAGCTCGGCGCTTTTGTTTCAGACCGGTCACCCGATGCCTATGCCAAAGTGGTGGATCGTCTCTTGAACTCAACTGCTTATGGAGAACGCTGGGGAAGACACTGGTTGGACGTGGTCCGTTTCGGAGAGAGCCATGGATACGAACAGAACCACCTACGACCAAATGCATGGCCATACCGTGATTACGTCATTCGTGCGTTCAATCAAGACATTCCATACACCCAATTTATAGCAGAGCAGCTTGCAGGCGATAGGCTGGCAGGGAACGATAATCTCACACAGGCTGCAACTGGTTTTTTAGTCGCCGGAATTCACGACACTGTTGGAATTCAGGAAGAAGAAGGCACCCGGCAGCAACGTTCGAATGATCTCGACGATATGGTCTCTACGACTGGTGCCGCTTTCTTGGGTCTGACTGTCGGTTGCGCCAAATGTCACGACCACAAATTTGATCCCATTGCACAGCGAGATTACTACCGAATGTCCGCTTGTTTTGCCGGAGTTCGACATGGAGAACGAAGTATTCTCCCTGACGCAGAACTGAAGCGCCAAGAGCCAGAATTGAAGGAAATCCGTCGCAACATCCAGCAGACTGCCGACAAGATCAATGAAATCGACGGCAAGGGCCGTGAAACCATCCTGCGCCAAAAAGGATTGACCGTCACAACCCGTCCGCCCGTGACGGCACGGCGCAATGTAGATTCCTTCCCTGCACAGAGAGCAAGATTTGTACGATTTACTATTCTGGAAACACGAGACAATGCCGAGCCATGTATCGACGAATTGCAAATCATCGACACTTCGGGAACCAATGTGGCACTTGCCAATGGCTCAAAAGCTACCGCCTCTTCCCTATTGCCTGGCTACGTAGAACATCAAATTGCCCATCTGATAGACGGCAAATTTGGCAACTCTTTTTCGTGGATAAGCAGCGAACGTGGAACAGGCTGGGCTCAAGTCGAGTTGCCAAAAGAAGCAACCATAAAGGAAGTGGTTTGGAGCCGAGATGGCGCAGATATTCCTCGATTTGACGATAGGCTCGCCACTCGTTACAAGATCGAAATCTCTCAGGATGGCAAGCAATGGAACACCGTCTCGACCGAACAAGGACGTCAGGGATCCAACGACTATATTCACCCTGATGAAATCGCAAAAGCATTAACTCCTGAACAGAGATCAGATCGGCAAAAATTGGTGGTAGAGCGCGACCGCCTCAACCGAAGAATGGCTGCGATAAATTCTGCAAACAGCGTCTACTGTGGCACATTTACAAAACCCGACCCAACCTATTTACTTCGGCGTGGAGACGTTATGCAGCGTGCTGACGAAGTGACTCCGGGAGGATTGTCCTGCGTTTCCGCAATATCAAACAATTTTACGGTTACGAATGAATCCGATAGAAGGCTGGAACTCGCTAAATGGATTGGAAGTACTGACAATCCGCTTACAGCGCGTGTTTTCGTGAATCGCGTCTGGCAACATCACTTCGGTCGGGGAATTGTCTCCACCCCGTCAGATTTTGGTCGCAATGGTGAACGCCCAACTCATCCCGAGTTACTCGATTGGCTGGCAAGCGACTATATGGAACACGGATGGACACTTAAGCGACTGCATAAGCTGATTGTCACATCCTACACTTACTGCCAATCATCCGCAGTATCGAGCGAAGCCGCGGCAAAAGATGCAGGTAACCAATTTCTGAGCCATGCAAACATTCAGCGTATGGAAGCGGAGCCGATGCGCGACGCCATCCTTCAAACCAGTGGCAAGCTCGATCGGACAATAGGTGGTCCTGGGTATCAACTCTTTACTTACCGCGTTGTCAATATCGCCATTTATGGCACCAGAGAAGACTACGGCCCCGAAACCTGGCGCAGATCGGTCTATCAACAGGCGGCTCGATCCATCCACGATGAGGTACTCAGTGCATTTGACTGTCCGGAATCATCCCAAAGGGCGCCGCGACGCGACAGCACCACAACAGCACTGCAAGCTTTGAATCTGCTAAATGGTCCGTTCATGCAGCAACAATCTGCATTTATGGCAGAGCGGATTCAGAAGGATTGTGGCAATAGTGTCGAGAAGCAAATCACGGAGGCTTTACAACTCGCTACCCTTCGCAGCCCCAACAAGAATGAACTCAAAACCGCCATGGACTTTGTCAAGAAACAGGGTCTGGTCAACTATTGCCGAGTTCTCCTCAATTCAAACGAGTTCCTCTACTACTGATATAGATTCCCTCGCGTAACAGCTAATCCGACATCGGCATGTTTGAACACGTTCTCGAATCCGCCATATTGCGGATTACTAAAATTTGCAGTTGGACTTAAAATAGCCATTAGGGTGAGAATGTGGTGACAATTCTCGATTATCGGATTTATGCAATGGGACGGAGACGGTACATGAGCCAGAAAAACAGAGGAAGGATTATATCTTGCGATGGAGAAGGATGTGATGCAGAAGCGGTTTTGCCGGTTGGATTACAAACAACTCTAGGCGGTACCACTTGTGGAGATGTAAATGGACCAGACGGATGGCTGTTCTATCGTTCCTCTAATAGTTGGTTGCACTACTGTCCGGACTGTTCCAAAAAGCGCGTGCTCAACCTCTTACAACGCAATGGAATTTGAGGCATAAGTGCAGATTTGTGCTAATGTGACTATAGTTCTATGAGTTGTTTGCCCGCGTTCCGTTTGTTGCAATACCTTTCAGAAAGACGATGGTGTACTGTTCATGTTTTCGAAAATAGTCATTGGTGTTGATGGATCTACCGGTTCGCACCATGCCGCCGTGGCTGCGATTGAATTTGCCCAGAAGTTTGATGCCGAACTTTTGGTTGTCAGCGTTTTGCCTCCTGTTAATGCTTCTGTCGCGAGCGCTCCTACCATGCCTTACGCGATGGGAATGGAGATGATGGCAAACATGGAACCCGTACTTGAAGCCGCCGAACACGAACGGTCTGAGGCAATATCGGAAGCGGACAATGTCTTTGACAAAGCGGGTGTTCGCTATCGCAATTTCTCCGAATCCGGCAATGTGGCAGAGGCGATTGTGAGAGTTGCGGACGAACAAAAGGCAGACCTAATCGTTGTAGGCAGCCGGGGACTAACTGGATTTGAACGTTTTCTCTTTGGCAGCACATCGGATAGCGTAACCCATAACTCGCACTGCCCAGTGTTAATTATTCGTTAGAAAGAAACCTCTTATCGTGGCTTCCATTTCTTTTTTTGGTGGTGTTGGAACTGTCACCGGATCCAAATATCTGATCGAATCGGGCAAGACCAAAGTCTTGGTCGACTGCGGACTATTTCAGGGCGTCAAAGAGTTGCGTAACCGGAACTGGCAGGAGTTGCCCTTTGACCCCTCTTCGTTGACTTCTGTCTTGTTGACCCACGCACACATCGACCATTCTGGATACCTTCCCCGACTCGTGAAAGAGGGATATAAGGGCCCTATATACTGCTCCTCCGGTACTGCCGACATCTTGAGAGTTGTGCTGCCAGACGCGGGACGACTGCAAGAGGAAGAAGCAGACTACAGAAATCGACACAATTTGACGCGCCACGAAACCGCCAAACCACTATTTGATGAACAAGACGCCTACATCGCGCTGAAACAAATTGAGGTCCTTCGCGGTGAAGGAGTTCCGAGGAACATCGCGCCCGGAATCAATGTCAACCTCTACAATGCAGGTCATATTCTGGGATCTCGATTCGCATTAGTAGAAGTCGAGGGAGCCGGCAACGATCACAGCGGCAGAACGATCCTGTTTTCAGGCGACATCGGTCAATTGGATACCCCCATTCTTAAAGACCCTTCGGCACCGCCGATTTGTGATTATCTGCTCGTTGAATCAACTTATGGAGATCGCCTTCATGCGGCAGTTGACCCCAAAGAACAGCTTGCTAGTGTGATTCACAAGGCCATCGAAAGAGGAGGTCCAATTCTGATCCCCGCGTTCGCCGTTGGAAGAACGCAGGATCTGATCTATATTCTCCGCGAACTGGAAAATGAAAAACGTATTCCCATTCTTCCAGTACGAGTGGATTCACCTATGGCAGCCGCAGCTACCACAGCTTACAGGCAACATCGGGAAGAGCACGACAAAGAGACCGAAGCATTAGTAGAGCGACATATCCAGCCCCTTGCGACACATAACATGGCGATCACGGCAACACGCGAGAAATCCAAACATCTGAACAACGAAACTGGAGTCCGAATTTTGATAAGTGCTTCGGGGATGATGACCGGTGGAAGAGTGCTGCACCACGCACAACGAATTTTACCGGACCCAAAAGCAACAATCGTATTCTGTGGATACCAATCGGTTGGAACCACAGGCAGGCGCATATTGGATGGTGAGAAAGTCGTGAGACTTATGCGACAGGATACTCCCGTCTTATGCCATGTTGAATCCATAGAAGGATTTTCGGCGCATGCGGATTGGCAAGGAGTATTACGATGGCTCGAGGGTATGCCCGGCAGCCCAAGAGAGGTCTTCATCACGCACGGAGAAGGCGATGCAGCGATAAGCATGGCACAGCATATCACTGATAAATTCCATTGGAACACCTCTATTCCCAAATATGCAGATAAATTTGAAATTGAGTAATTCCCATGCTCGTGTCGATCTCCCCAGTAAATCCACCGGAGTATATTTAAATGTCAGTTGATACAGAACCACTGGCGGAGATGTTCTCCAATGATCCTGTTCAGCTTCTAGTCTGGCAAACCGCTAACAAAATTGCCCTCGATATACTTGCCAACCGTACCGGCGTTGAAGCGCTGAAACACATCGCCGATGCGGCTCGGACGTTGGCCAATGCCGAATTTGCTGCACTCGGGGTGGCAAATCGCGATGGCAATGGGCTGATGGAATTTGTAACCTCTGGAATTGACCCAAATATCGCAAGCAAGATCGGTGAACCGCCGACTGGCAAAGGTCTCCTCGGCCTTTTGTTGGATCGCACACAGCCTCTGCGCATTGATTCTATCGCGGATCATCCTGCGACTGTTGGCTTTCCCCACCATCATCCCGCTATGTCCTCTTTCCTTGGAGTGCCTATTCGCAGAGGAGACACCTGCCTTGGAAGTCTCTATCTCACTAATAAAATCGGTGGCGGTGGATTCACCTCGGTAGACGAGACCGTAGTTCAGGCACTCGCTGCCCATTGTGGGGTCGCCATATACAACCTGCAAATGCAAACGCGCCAGCGCGCACTCGTTAGCGGTCTAATGACCGCATTGGAAGACGAGCGCCGCGCAGTCGCGTACGATCTCCATGATGGACTCACTCAATATGTCATGGCAGCACATGCGCATCTCGAAAGTTTCCAGAACGCACGTAAACATGGCAACCTTGAAAAAGCCGACCGCGATTTCGCGCAGGGTCTGAAATATTTAAAAGATGCGGTCTTGGAATCCCGCCGGATGGTAAACGGTCTCCGCACACTCGCTCTGGATGACCTTGGTCTGGCAGGTGCAGTCGAACAATTAGTCGCAGAAGAAAGAGGTCGCGCCGGCTGGGAAGATCTTAGTTTCGTACACAATATCGCTGCCCGCCGATTGGATAGAAATCTTGAGACTACCGCTTATCGCGTCATCCAGGAAGCGCTTACCAATGCACGCAAACATGCGGAGACAAATCGGGTAGAGATCGCAGCCATCATCGTCCACGATGAATCTTCCAGCACTGAACAACTCCAAGTCTCGGTAAGAGATTGGGGAAAAGGATTTGTCTTCAGCGCCAAAGAGGGCGAATACAAACACTTCGGACTACATGGTATGATTGAACGCATACAGTTGATGAGTGGCAAACACACACTCTTCAGTGAGCCGGGAAAAGGAACTTTCATCACGGCTACGTTTCCTATTGTCGAAACTAAGCCTCAGTCGATCTAATCACTCGCCCTAATTTTCTTTGTTCGAACCAAGTGAGGAACTATACTCAATGTCTGCAAATTCTGTCACAAGGGTGATGATTGTTGATGACCATGCGATCTGGAGGGGCGGGGTCCGCTCCATGCTCGAAGATACCGAGTTCGAAGTAGTCGCAGAAGCATCCTCAGGCAAAGAAGCACTGTCGGTGCTCGAAGATGCAAAACCGGAAATGGTACTTTTAGACATTAGGATGGCAGGTGGTGATGGACTGGACGCCCTGATTGCCATCAAGAAGAGATCTCCCGGTGTCAGTGTCGTAATGGTCACTACCTATGACAATCCCACCTATATGGCGCGTGCAGTTGCCGGTGGTGCATCTGGATATATCCTGAAAGGCGTTGGTCAGGACGAGTTCATTGAAACATTACGCGCAGTCGCTAACGGTGAAATGCTCATTTCTCGAGATGCATTGGTCCGATCACTCCGAAGTGTTAGCTCCCAGGGTGAAGCATCCGGCGAGCTAATCATTCCCCTGACTGAGCGTGAAATTGAGGTATTGAGACTGGTAGCCACAGGTTTAAATAACCGAGAAATCGGAGCCATTCTTTTTATCGCAGAAGGCACCGTGAAAACCCACGTCGAACACATTATTTCAAAAATTGGCGTCTCCGATAGAGTTCAAGCTGCCGTCTGGGCGGCAAGAAATCAGGTATTGAATGCAGAAAAAGCCACTGACTAAGACTGGCGAATAATATCTCATGCCTAAAACAGTTACGAAATTTGTCTGTCAATCGTGTGGTCACGAATCTCCGCGTTGGGTGGGCAAGTGCCCTGAATGTAACGACTGGAACTCATTTCAAGAAGAGGTTCAGGTCCACCAGAAGCCTTCCGCATCTGCGGGTCGCCCCGCCACCATACTGCCTGCCCATTCCGGTCGTCCAGTTCCTATTACGCAGGTAGCCGGACAGAGCGAAGCACGATTTGCAAGCGGAATATCGGAACTCGACCGAGTTTTAGGAGGCGGAATTGTTCCTGGAGCACTCATACTTGTTGGAGGCGATCCGGGTATCGGCAAATCTACGCTGATGACGCAGGTCGCTCAACGCGTGAACGCTCATAGTTCCGATGCAGAACAAAAGACGGTCCTCTATATTTCTGGCGAAGAGAGCGCAACTCAGATACGCCTTCGGAGCGAAAGGCTCGGTGCAGCAACCGATACTTTTCTGGTCGCCAATGAGACCGACGTCAATATCATTCTCCATCACATTGAGACTTGTCGTCCATCACTCGTGGTTGTCGACTCGATACAGACCACCTACGACTCTTCGTTAGAATCTGCGCCCGGAACCGTCAGCCAGATACGGAACTGCGCTTCCGCGATCGCCAGATATGCCAAATCTGGGGGACCACCTGTATTTCTCATTGGTCACGTAACGAAAGAAGGCTCTCTCGCGGGACCGAGAGTGCTTGAGCACATGGTGGATACAGTTCTGTATTTTGAGGGCGACAGGAATCACTCATACCGAATTCTCCGTGCCGTAAAAAATAGATTTGGTTCCACCGATGAAATCGGCATCTTTGAAATGAAGGAAGCGGGACTCGCGGAGGTCGAGAATCCTTCCGCTGTTCTGCTTTCAGAACGACGCGCTGATGCCAGTGGCTCTGCCGTTACGGCAACCATGGAGGGCACGCGTCCCTTACTGATTGAAATACAGGCTCTTGTTGCCAGATCTTTTCTCACTAATCCGCGCCGAACCGCAACCGGAGTCGAATTGAATCGGGTGAACATGCTTCTCGCCGTACTCGAAAAGCGGATCGGCTTGAGACTTGGCGAACAAGACGTCTATGTCAACGTAGCGGGTGGCGTTCGGCTATCAGAACCTGCAACCGACCTCGCAGTGACAATGGCGATTGCCTCCAATTACCGAGATCAAGCAATCGATCCGAATTGCATTCTGCTTGGTGAAGTCGGACTTGGTGGGGAAGTACGCTCCGTGACTCAGGTCGAAAAGCGCATTCGCGAAGCAGCACGTATGGGATTTACCAAAGCGATCATCGCCAACCACAATGCCCCGCGAATGAGCGGTATCGGTGTGGAATTGATCAAAGTAAATAATGTGCTGGACGCCATGCAGGCCGTTTTGCTTCCGGCAAATGAAAAATAGTCATTTCTATGAAAATGAGTGGACCAATAATGAACCGCGTTTTAACTGAAATCGTAGCTAATGCTCTGGCTGAGGACATCGGCACCGGAGATATAACAACGATGTCGACGGTCCCCGCAAACCAAAAGGCAGTTGGGAAATTGCAGATGAAACAGGCGGGAGTTATCGCAGGACTAGAAGTCGCTATAGAGGTCTTTCGACAAGTAGATCCTCAATTATCAGTGGATTTCAGCGTGGAGAATGGAGATTTCGTGCCTGCAGGCACTATCATTGGCGAGATTTCCGGCTCTGCCAGAAGTGTGCTGATTGGCGAGCGAGTGGCACTGAACTTTGTGCAGAGACTATCCGGTATCGCAACCCGAACCGCTGGATTTGTAAAATTGGTGGAAGGCACAAATGCTCGAATTGTCGACACGCGAAAGACAACTCCCGGTCTCCGTCTGCTCGAAAAAATGGCGGTTATCTCTGGTGGCGGTCACAACCATCGCATGGGGCTCTATGATGCGGTTATGATCAAAGACAACCACATTATTGCATCGGGTGGAATAACAGCCGCAGTAACTCGGGCAAGGAAAGCAATCTCTCACACAATGACGATTACTGTAGAGTGCGAGACTTTAGAACAGGTTGCCGAAGCCATTGATGCAGGCGCTGATATACTACTTCTCGATAATATGGACCTCGAAACCCGTACCGCTGCCGTAAAATTGACAAACGGTCGCGCCATTACAGAAGCCTCAGGTGGAATCAATGAATCCACCGCCGCCGACATCGCACGTTGCGGAGTGGACATACTCTCCATTGGAGCATTGACCCATTCTGCGGTGGCACTCGACATCAGCCTCGATCTCTACTTAGAATCGTCCGGAAATATCGCCAGATGATAAATCCTGTCAATATGTGGGGATTAGGCAGCAGAAGAATCGAACTTGAGTCCGACCGGTACATCCTTCATGTTGACCGTGTTGCGTCCACAATGGATACCGCCCGTAAACTCCTCTCAAAGGGTGACCGGCAGGTTCTCGCGGTCGCCGCCGGCTTTCAAACCAAAGGCAGAGGAAGGCGCGGCGGAGCATGGGTAGCGCCACCAGATTCCTGTCTGCTAATTACTTATTTTCTTCCGCCAACGCCCTCAGCGACCTTTGATGCCCAGCAGATCAGCTTCGCAGCTGGAGTGGCTGTGGCACAAGCAATAACTTCTGCTACCGATGGAGAAATCACTCCAAAGTTAAAATGGCCCAATGATGTCATTGTGGGGAACAAGAAGATAGCAGGAGTGTTAATCGAGATAGCAACTGGTGTGGAACCGGATCAAATTGTTCCGCTTGTCGGGATAGGCATCAATGTCAATGTGCCCGAGTTTCCCGCAGATATCGCTGACGTTGCTACTTCCATCGAATTAGAAACCGGATTGCTGTGCGACGTAAATTCTCTCGAAGAAATTGTTCGTAAGAACCTATTGATGCTGGCGGAGGAGGGGTGGCAGGAAGTGCTTTCTCTCTGGCGCAGTTATGATGCCACCACAGGAATTCGTTACACTATGGACCACGAGGGAAATAGAGTCGAAGGTATTGCTGTTGGCATTAGCGATAGCGGCGCCCTTCAATTAAGAGTGGGAGACACCATTTTGGAGACTGTGGCAGCAACTTCCAGCGCTGGTTAGTTTGCTTACGGCTTGAGCATGAGTTGGCGGCGTTTACCCGTTTCGTGCCCTTCATCATCTCGGTCCATCGGACCTACGCTAGAAAGTTCAAAACTGCGGTCATCAATGCGTTTATAAAGGAGTTCTTTTCCAGAGAAAGGATCTACACCCATATTGCCTAACTTCAATTCCGCCAATGAGTCAGGCAATTTCTCATTCTCCCAGCGAAACTTTCTAATTGCGGCCTGTACTCCCAATAGTTGAACCATCGCCTGATCCTGACCAAACCTATCTGTAACGGCATTTCCCGAAGCGATGGTAAGCATAACCGCGAGCTTTCCAGCCAACGAATTATCGTCTAAGGTCTTGATTGTCTTGCGCTGCCAAATTGGCTTTTTTAACTCCCCGATCAACTCATCAAACTGAGTTTGAATAAGGCGCGATGCTCCGTCCACAGCAGTCGTTGTTGCTTGAGGATCGGTAAGAATTTGCTGGCGGAGCGCGGCATTGTCCGGATTTGTGGATGCACTTACAATTTGGATAT
>CAISOI010000916.1 GCA_903886985.1 uncultured Chthonomonas sp. | reverse complement strand
CTCCATTCCACAAGATACTCCCAATCCTCTGGGTCATCAATATCAATCGCAAAGACCGGGTCCGCGTCGGCCACAAAACTTGCGTCTGCACCCAATATCCTTGACGCGCGTACCGCAATATCTTCGACGGTCACCATTCTAAGCACAAATTTAATTATGAACATCGGTCCCAGCATCGCCACCATCTTAAAGAGGCTCTTCCGGCTATCTATCACTCGCTGAATGCCGCTCTTCAGTGCATCGTAATGTTGCACGTTGATGAGTACACATCCGGCACCTATCCAGACACCGTCTTTCAACTTAACCGGAATATTCTTTGCTTCAGGAAATTTGAGTTGAAACGTACTGTGTCTTAGATAGGGATAGCTGAATGCAAAATTCCAGTCTGCACGGGACAGAAAATCGTCATAGGCGGAAGTAGAAAGTAGTGGATTGTCGGAGGGAGTAATCAAACAGTGATTTTGAGGCTTAAGGACTTCGTAAGCGTTGAAAAGGTTCTCGGACATCGTATTCCGCTCCGGGATAACGATATCGCATGCACGTATTTCAAATAGTCCATGGAGTTCAGGAGGTCCTACAATGGCGACCCGATTGACAAACTTGCTGGCTCGCACAGCACGATAAGTTGACTCAGCAAAGGTCATTGAATCAAAAGAGAACAGTGCGCGTTTGTCCGTGCCTGTGAGACCCGCCATTGCGGCATTGGCTCTCCCACCTGCCAGGACAATTACATCACACGTACAAGGCGACTCATCCATGGGGAATAGTTGTCCTTGAAACAGAAACGGTGTTAGCCGACTCTACGAGACCTTCTTGAGGATCACGGTAGCGTTGTGCCCCCCAAAACCAAAGGAATTGGAAAGAACTGCATTGATCTCCATCTTTCGAGGCTCATTCGGAATGCAGTCGAGATCACATTCAGGATCGGGAACACTGTAATTTGCCGTAGGGGGCGCGAGCTGACATTGGATTGCCTTCGCACTGATTATCGCTTCAACAGCACCAGCAGCACCAAGTAAGTGCCCTGTCATCGACTTGGTAGAACTGATTGCAAACTTATACGCGTGGTCTCCAAATACAGACTTGATGGCGGCAGTTTCTAACTTATCGTTAGGAATAGTAGACGTACCATGCGCGTTTACATAATCAATCTCGCTGGGATTCATCTCGGCAACTTTCAGTGCCATTCGAATGGAACGAGCCGCACCTTCACCTTCCGGTGCTGGTGAGGTGATGTGGTAAGCGTCACCGCTCAATCCATAACCGACAATTTCCGCATAAATTTTTGCGTTACGCGCTTTCGCATTGGCAAGCGTCTCAATCACGAGCACTCCTGCGCCTTCTCCCATAACGAACCCATCTCGTTCTTTGTCGAATGGACGACTTGCTGTCGTCGGAGATTCATTCCGTGTCGATAGGGCACGAGCAGCACAAAATCCTCCGAGACCAAGCTCGCAGATGGGTGCTTCTGCCCCACCAACAATCATGGCATCCGCGTCACCGCGCCGAATAATATGAAATGCGTCGCCCACTGCGTGTGTGCCTGTGGCGCAGGCAGTAACAACTGTCGTGTTAGGTCCCTTTGCACCGAAAAGTATGGAGACCTGACCACTTGCCATATCCGAAATAAGCATGGGGATAAAGAAGGGACTCATTCGGCTCGCCCCCTTCTCTTTCATGACTTCAAATTGATTTTGGATCGTTAAGATACCACCGATACCAGATCCAATCAGTACTCCAATTCGGTCGGCATTATCAGCATTGATCTGAAGACCCGAATCGGCAATTGCACTACGTGCCGCAGCAACAGCAAATTGAACAAATCTATCCATTCGCTTTGCCTCTTTGCGCTCCATGAAGTCCTCAGGATTAAACTGCTCCGGTTTAATTTCAGCGGCAATGTGCGTTGTGAAATCTGAGGTGTCAAAAGCATCAATGTTCGTAACGCCAGAATTGCCGGCAAGCAGATTATTCCAAAGATCCTCAACGGTGTTGCCCAAAGCAGTAACTACGCCCAGGCCAGTGATGACTACACGTTGTGAATCTGGTCTTGTTTCATTTGAAGTACCGCTCATAACTCAACTTTCGAATGCCGCGTCCTGACGGCAAATTTACACGTTTTTTAGGAACAACAACAACTGGATTCGTGCCGTTATCTACTTGGTTTTGCCTTCGATGTAGGTCACTGCGTCTTTAACCGAGAGAATCTTTTCGGCGTCTTCGTCAGGAATTTCAATGTCAAATTCCTCTTCCAGCCCCATAACTAACTCAACAACGTCCAGAGAGTCTGCACCCAAATCGTCAATAAATCGGGCTTCTGAAGTTACTTCCTCTGCACTTACATCCAACTGCTCAACAATTACTTTCTTGACACGGTCAAAAGTAGACAATGTAGACATCGGATCCTCCTGAGGTTGGCAATTGCCAACATTCGTTATTTTGGTACTGCTTAGGTGCAATTCTAAATGAAACAAATTGCTGCGAGTATTTGTCGCAACAAACCTACATGTATAAACCACCATCGACGGATATAACTTGACCGGTGATATAGGAAGCCTCGTCTGAAGCGAGGAACACAACAAGACCGGAAATGTCTTCAGGGTTGCCCAACCTTCCAAGAGGCACCTGTTTCAAAATCTGATCTTTCAATTCATCTTTTAGAACTTCCGTCATAGCGGAGTGAATAAACCCGGGTGCAACAACATTTGCTGTGATATTGCGTGGCCCAAGCTCCTTCGCGACTGACTTTGTAAAAGCGATCATCCCACCCTTGGAGGCAGCATAATTAGCCTGTGCAGCATTTCCTACAATCCCGATTACAGAGGCAATGTTGACGATTCTACCCGACTTCTGTTTCAGCATAGTACGGGTTACGGCCTTTGTGCAGAGAAAAGTACCTTTAAGGTTAATATCAATAACACTTTCCCAGTCTTCTTCCGACATACGCATTAAGAGAGTATCTCTCGTAATTCCTGCATTGTTCACCAGAATATCAATCCTGCCATATTCTTGCAAGGCCGTGGAAATCAACGTTTCGACGTCAGCTGCATTTGAGACGTCTGCCTTCAACGCTAAAGCACGACGCCCTGTTTCTGTACGAACCGCATCTGCAACCAACTCCGCATTCGACAACGTACTACCAGCGATAACAATATCCGCGCCTGCATGCCCCAATGCGACCGAGATGGAGCGACCAATGCCTCTTCCACCTTTGCCCGGCCCCGTAACAATTGCAACTTTGCCTTCCAGTTTCAAACGCCACCCTCGCTCGTGTTCAGCTCCGACGGCATTAGAAATCGTCCGTCAGGTCCAGTGACTATATCCACTACTCTTTTAACAGCCGACCTATTTAAGACGCCGTAAATGTGAGGATAAACTGTACCATTTGCAGCAGCTTCATATTTAATTTCAGACTGAACGCTCGCAACATCAATCTCAACAACTACTATTCCGTTGCGGGACCGAAAATGCCTATTGGCACTATCCACCAGTTGATCTGCGGTTGAACAGTGGGTAAATCCTTCTGTCTCCAGTGTATCACTTGCATAATCTGTATCAGGGGCGGCTTCCCACATCTCCTTCTTCAACAAATGATAGATTACAGAAGGAGGCTCTGGTAGTTCCACAACCTCGTTTGCTTGCGCCGACTGCAATATTTGCGCGACTCCAAGAGTGGTCTGATTGTCTCTAACACCTAAAACCGCTACTTCTTTCGAAAGCCGTTTCATCAGACCAGAAAGGACTTCCCCAGAGCCTAACTCAATAAAAGTGTCGACCCCCTCAGAAATAAGTAGGCGCATTGACTCGTCCCAACGAACGCTCCCACTAATTTGCATGGTTAACATGGGTGCAAAATCACCACCACTGGTGTTGAAATCTGCAGCCACGTTCATAACCACCGGAATTTTCGCATGCTGAAAACGGGCCTCCCGCAAAAAAGGGTAGAGTTCATCGCCAGCCGCAACCATGAGCGGAGAATGGAATGCTCCTGAAACAGGCAATGCGACTGCGCGCTTAGCGCCCGCTAATTTACACAATTCAGAAGCTCG
>CAISOI010000915.1 GCA_903886985.1 uncultured Chthonomonas sp. | reverse complement strand
ACTTAGGGAAGAAACTTTACATCCTGCCCTACAACTATTTCACTTTACAGACACTACAGTATCGGGTCATCACAATGATCCTAATACTTACAATTTTATGACTTTACGTCTAATACTGAGGGCAGAAACTTTACATCCCGCCCTTCGTCTATTACTCTATACAGAAACTACAGTATCGGGTCATCACAATGTGCCTAATACTTACTTTTTTGAGTCGTTACCTCTAATACTGAGGGCAGAAACTTTACATCCTGCCCCACGACTATTTCTCTTTACAGATTTGCTGCTTTGTATAACTTTGACTACTTCGGTGGATCCCTTGAATATCATCATTTGGTCGCATGGACCTTATCTACGAATGCCTGCGGTAAGTCTGTGTGTCCTCGCTACAGAGAAGTCGAATTACTTGCCTGATCGTAGGCGTCGTCGTCGGACAACCAGTGATCCAACTCCTGCAATAGAACCTAATCCTAGTACAGCGGTTGTGCCTGCTTCAGGAACGCCCTGGCTGTCGGTGTAAGTGTAGGTAATCGTTCCACTAAAAATTCCAGTGGTAGCCTGACTTGATGCGGTATTGCCCCCCGTGTTGGCAAGCAAGGTGCTAGTTGTTGTGGTAATACCCATGTCAATTGAGCCTGCGCCGTTGGTAGTGAAAGCATCGAGTATAGACTGTAGGGTGTATGAGCCTGCCACATTGTCGCTGCCGGTCAAATTTGGGCTGCTGTCTACGGATTCACCGGGGTTAAGATTGTAGAAAAAATTGTTCGTAAGGATATCGCCATTAAGGGTTACTAAATTACCAGCGTCCTTTACTTGGTAGACACTCTCGGTTTTGACGTGGCCGTTGGACGCAGTCAACGCATTATTTGAGACGTGAACTACGGAATCTAGAGCACCATTAACTGTGATACCGATGGAGGTCAACGTACCTAAGTTACTGTCAAAGGTTGAAAAAGTAAGTTTGTCCGTGCCCGTTCCCACAAATTCCGTTGTGTGTGAAACTGTTCCATTTGTGTTTGCGAGTGGTCCTAAAACTGTTTGTGCATTTGCAACTGGTGCAAGCGAGATAATACTAAAGCCGATCACTGAGGATGCCACTGCGAAACCTGATTTGAAAGTTGAAGCAAACATTGTTAAAAACCTTTCATAGATAAGTCCGAAACTATTTAATAGGATATTGTTGGGCATGACTTCGTTCTGTTTCGGTTGAACAAGTCACTTCGTGCGCCCAGTAAGAATGTGAGACAAAGACCTATGACCTCAACAACCATTCCTTAACTCGTCGAGAAAAACTGGACGAAATACAAAGATATAGCGGTAAGTCATCAAGTCAACAACTGCGTAAGACTACAACTGCTACCAAACTGGTCTGCGTTCGGCAAACTTCGTTGCCTACGAAGTTACAGGCATCTGCCGTGATGGAGATGCATAACCCCTTGAACCAACAATCCACCAGATGGGCGTAATAACTGAAAATTGCAAATACGACACCGTCCGAAGTTCTCTGCTGCGACACTACGATTCAATGATTTGCCATCAATGGCAATCCAATCAACTTAGGTCGTTTACGTCATTTACAGATGCTTGATGCGATTATTGAATCTCTAAATGCAACGCCCAAAATGGGCACGCTACATCTTGTGAGAGATAAGCCGCCGATTGACAGCTTAAGTTGTACTAAAACCTTTTGTTAGTGTTGAACTCTTTTGAATACATCGGGTCTCTTGGTCTGACGGACTTGTTTCCTCAAGAAATGCCAATCACTGTACATGGTCTTTCTATGTCTGTGAAAGTGCCTAATCTTAAAATATCCTGAAGGAGTAACCCGATGAACTGAGCATTCAGCGACTAACAAATAAGTGATATTAAGTTATCAAGGTGTGGAATAAACTTCCGCGCACTGTCACGCTGGATGTCTTAAAAATCTTAAAATGTTGCTGCTGGTCTCAATACAACTGCAAATCGAGCTATAGAGTGCAACATCAGGGTTGACTTTGACCTAGGTCAATTCTCTATTTCACCAATCTACAACCAACAACTCCTGACTGAATTGCGAACAAATTATGTTCTGTTTCTGCGACTACACTCTCATCATATCTTCTGGTCATTAGCTGTCCATTAATACTTTCAAAGTGTTCAATATCGGATTGTTGCAATTTGCAACTTGGCAAAATCTTCTGCATCAACTACTGTCTCATCATATCTTCAGGTCATTAACTGTTCATTAATGCGCAAGCTGAAAGGATGCACTTGTATGGCCACAAAAGATTAGATATCAAGCAAATGATATATACAAAGAATGATCATAATGACAAGTGCCATAGGATCCAATTTCCCTTAACCTTGCTGCATCTACATGATGATATGTGATCATTAACTGTGCATTAAATGGTTGTATGGCGGAACATCTTATGTTCTGTGATATGGATTTGGTGAGAACGAGGTGGCATATTTGAGTGTGGTAGATGTCGTAGGTCTTATGTGGGAGCCATTGAAGAGGTCAGGTAGTGCAGAAGGTTGGGTATATGCCGCTGATCTGAGGATTGGTGACCATCGCGATTTGCGAGGGATAACGATGTAGTCGGCAGACAAAAAAAGCGCTCTCCCCGAAGGGAGAGCGCTTTGATTTTTCTGTGTGAGAATTGACTACTTGCGAACTCGTCGTCGACGAGATGCAAACAAGACTGCACCCACAGTGCCAGCGCCCATCATCATCATCATGTTAGGTTCTGGAACTCCGGATCGGAGTCCGTAGGTGTAAACAACACTTGCTGAAAAGGTACCAGTGGTAACTTGGGATGCGGAAGTGTTTCCACCTGTGTTAGCCAAAAGGGTCTGGGTTAGGGTGGTCAATCCAAGGCTGATGGTTCCTGGGGTTCCGTTGGGGCCCGTGAACTCAGCGAGAATTGTACCCAAGGTATATGGGCTGGCGCCGGTATCAGATCCGCTGCCATTGATGTTATTGAAGTCAGCTGACTGTCCAACACCCAAACTATACGGGCTGGCAGGAGTCAGGATATCTGGTCCAAGCGACAACAAGCTAAGAGGGTCGGTCACGGTTGCCTGTGACTCTGTTCGAACAGTACCATTGGAAGGGGTTGCGGCGGAATTCGTAACGTGAATTGATGTTGTAATGCTGCCATTCACTGTCAACGAAACCTTTTGAAGAATTCCAAGAGCATTGTCAAATTTAGAGAAAGTCAATTTGTCGGTGGTGGGAACGAACTCGGTGCTGTGGGAAACAGTGTTCGATGTGAAACCGATGGTAAGTTGGGCATTTGCAACGTTGGAGCCAAGAATTACGCCAGCTGCAACGGACGTGCCAAGAATGGCTTTACGAACGCTCGATCCGCTATTGCGGACCAGGTCAAAATGAAACATGATTTTTCAATCCTCTCCTGATGAAAATCAAACTAACTAACTGCTAATGCACGGATTGCTACAAGCATGATAAGCCGGTCTCTTTACACGGAAGAGCCTTCGAATCTGGATCCAGTCGTTGCTGTTTCCATTGCTTGACTAAATAGTAACACAAAGAATGTGATCAATGCAATACCTTTTATTAATGGACAGTT
>CAISOI010000914.1 GCA_903886985.1 uncultured Chthonomonas sp. | reverse complement strand
ATCGCGTGCAACGAGCGAGCATTTGACGAACGTCTCGATTGGGAGTGTTCATAGCTCCACTGTGAAATGGCTAATGAGTATGCCTACCACAGAGAGAGGTGATCGACTTGAATTCAAGTGGAAACCCAACAGTGAAGCGGTTAGTTTCATGCTAAAGAACAAGATTTACGCTATTCCAATGCACTGACGAAAGGTTGGTCGATCTCAGAAGCCATTCACGAGAATTCTAGATTGATGCCTTCGTCAACCTCAACACAGCAACTTCCGGTGGACAGCAAAACCTAACTTTTGGGCTTATCATTCCCACACCGCGCGTCGTGTAGACCAAATGATTCTGTCCCTGTTGAAGTCCCTCTGGGTACCGCCTGCTATACGTCGGCACGATGATTGGCGGAAAGCCGGGAATACGTACTTGGCCACCATGCGAATGGCCGGAAAACTGAAGCGCAAATCCTGCCGGTGCTTCATCCGCATAGTCAGGCTCGTGAACCAAAAGAAGCTTAATAGTGTCCTTGGGAACATCTTTGAGTGCCTGAGAAACGTCTTGCTTGCTGTCACATCTCTGATCAAGCCCAATTACCCAGATGCCCTTGCTCTGTATGAATGCAGACTGATTTCGCAGAACATGAAAGCCCACTCGCGTTAGTTCCGATGCGACGTGGTCGGGATCACCGCTCCACCAATCGTGATTACCGAGGATCGCAAATGCACCGTGAGGTGCATCAGACAATATGGCGAGTGCTTCCGCCGCCGCTGTCATGTTGTGGTGCGGATCGTGAGTCACATAGTCCCCGGTGAAGAATACGATATCTGGCTTTTGCTCCCGAAGCAGTTCTGCGGCATGTCGTGCACGTTCAATTGCCCTTGGGTCGTCACAGTGGACATCGCTTAAATGCCCAATCCGCAATCCATCTGCCTCCGACGGCAGTCCACGAATGGGTACATCCAACGTTGCGAGGCGAATGTAGTTTGGTTCGAATAAGGAAGCGTAAGCAGATGCTGGGAGGCTGGATGCCAGACCGCTTAGAAGCAGACGTTTGAGGAACTGCCGGCGATTGCTAACCGGTTTTGGCGTCGTCGGTTCTTCTGTAATAGTTGGTAGAATTTCGGCTGGATTAGTATTGTCCATGTTAGTGATTACGGACGTAGTGTTATGTTCGTCACAAGCCAATGGCATTCTGAAGCAGGTTCAAATAGAGTTGAAGAAATAAAAGTCACCTATTTGCATCCCGCGAAATGTCCCGTGAATGTTCAAATTGTTCCGCGATAGGTCCACTTTGTGAGATAGCTACTGCATTTTATCAATGGCAGTGACCGGATGCAGTTCCCAGCACGTAAATCGCCAGTCAGTGAGCACGTGTTTGATGTTGTACGATGCAGGTTCATGCTCTCTGTCATAGAATTGCCAGCCCGTGACATTGACCTTTGTACCTCGGGGGAAGGCCTTCTTCAACTCGTTGGTATTCCATTCTGTTGAGTTTGGTTTCATGATCTGTCGCATTCTGGGAGTGACTTCCACGATCATATCAAAGGTCGTGTCATGCTGACCCTTGGGTACGGGAGGTCGATTAGACGGATCAGTCTTGCTCAAGTATATATGGGTGTCGAAGTATGTTTTAGTGATCGTTTGGCAATTACAGGTTTCGCTGCCACCGTCTTCAATCTTTACGATATAACCTGTTAAAGACGCAGCTTTTTCTTCATTCATAACGGTACTCGGGAAAGCTGACACTTTAATATCGGGATTTAAGAAATCGTCGATTGCAACTTTGGGATCAATATCTGCCCTTTCAGGAACTTCGTACCGATTCTTCAACGGATTTTTCTGCTTATCAAGATCGGTCAAAGGTTTTTTTAAAGATGCGCCGGTCATATCGCAGTTGATCCCCGTATCGATCAGCCATTCCGGAAAAGCAGGTTGCGGCTTCACGGGAGCGGCAACGCCCGCCGCGGTCAATCCTATCGCTGTCGCAGCGACCACCAACTTCTTTACTTTCTGTGACCCTGTAAAACTGGCGTGTGCGGCTTTTGCACTTGCGCGTGAACTAGCCGTCGAAGTTGTTGGAGTTACCGGCTGATCATTAGACATTTCACTTCTCCTTGTCGAATCGGGTTGTCAATGTCACTTGTGCGCATCGGATGATGCGACTCGATTCTTTTCTCCAATAGTCTGGCTCCCTTGCTTTCCGGCCGGGTCATTGGGCGAAGATCCCGCAGATCGAATACTCATGATCTTGTTCAAAATATCAAACCAGAAGGGCGCTCCAAGTGAGGCCGCGAATGCCGTGATGAACAGCCCCATCAATTTCATGGCCCAGCTGCCCCCATCGGTCGGCATACTTCGAGGATCGTTTGCGGTTCGCGCGGGCTTCCATCCCAAGAGCCCCATGGCTGCATCTTCGGTCGCTTTGTCCAGCTTCTTTGCATCTACTGGAAGTGGAGATGCAGATACACTCTTGGCCGCCGCAGTGATCTGCGTCCGTTGGGCGGGAATTGCCCACAACCTATCGAGCATCATTAGGGAGTCTGCGTTGGTAATTGTCGCGATACTGAGTGCCACACAAAAAGAGAGGATTTGAATCTTACGTTTGTACCATCCGGTAGCCCTCTCCATTGCGTCGTCATACCACTTTTCAATGTTTCGACGCGCCGTATCGAGATTTCCGTTTGCCGACTTTATTAAGGGTTCTAAAGCGCTCAGAATCTGCTTGTCATATGTTTTTTCGCCTGCAACCAATACCGTTTCGAACAGTTTGGCATCAACGGTATTATCGGTTCCGTTTGGCTCTACAAGGCCGATTAGATCGGTAAGCGCCGACGAAAACGTTGCTGCAGGAATATAAGAGGGCTTCTTACGGACATTCACATCTCCGTCGGATGTCGATCTAATCTTGTTGGTCTTCTGCCCAAGCTTCAAAATCATGGAGTGGTGGTAGATGTCCTCGGCGATTCGCTCCGCATCCGGACCGTCGAAAAGTCCATGAATTGCATTGTAGAGGTTTTCCGCTCGAAGCCCGAGCATTTGTGCTATGTATTCGTTGACAGATGTGCAAACGAGGCTGAGTACCAAATAAATAAAAACGAGGCCAACCGCGATCTCAAGAACTGTTGAACCGAACATCTGATCCACCCTCCAGAATGACAGAACGACCGACCCGGAAACAGAGACCAAACCCAACAGAATTAATTAATGCAATCTACCATGCAAGGCAATAATTGTAAAGCAAATCTGAAGAAACTCACACTCACGAAGTCCATTGCAAGAGGATATCTCCTAGAATTGACTCGACATTTGAGACACTCAGCAGTCACTCGGTTGTGAAATTATTATTCATAATTCACCGGTATCATGCCTGTGAAGCCGCCTGTTGTTTCCCTTTCGTTCCTCCTTGAGGAATAAAGGGTACACAACTTAGTGTGTCAAATTGTGAAGCCACTCCTACTCCGAGCTCACACATATTATCAGCATGTCGGCTCAAAATCCTGCCCATCCTGTCCAACCATGTTAGAAGACCTTGCTTCAAATGACACACACAACTCATCCACCTTCTCTAGGGCATTCGTATATAAAAAGTACGAACATACGCCATTCATATATAAAACAGCAAACCCGTAACCGTTTTGTCATGATTTGTGCCCGCTTTGAGCAAATTCAAGCTCAATACAACCTGTGGAAGACTATCCTGACGCACAATATGCTTATGCTGCAACTTCCTCTTTCACCCAATTCGTATACAAAATTACACAAATCTATAGTATTCTATATGAAATGACACATCCATATACAAATAGTCGCGGGAAAGGATAGAGGGCTTTGTCGGAACCCATCGGATACAGTTGGTTAGCTCGCGAGTGTGGCGTTGAGTCTGTTCAGGCCCTGCCCGTCATCAGTTATACCGGAACAAGGCGCGAAGCGCATACAGAAAACGGCATTCGAACGCAGCAAGTTATTAAGCGAATGTCCCCAGAAGCGACCACGTCAGCCCATCTCCGCTTCGCCCTGAAACACGAAGGCGTGCCATTAGAATTCCTATCCAGACTCTTTCGGCGGATATCAGTTGCGGATCTTGCCCACTGGGTGAATCAGGAGCCTTCCGGGGGATACGCACGCCGCGCTGGTTTCTATTATGAGTGGCTCACTGGGAATGTTCTGCCATTTGGCGGGGTCAAGGTGGGCAATTATATCGACGCAATCAATCCCGACCACTATGTTACCGCCACCAAACCCGTCCAGAATGCGCGATGGAGAATCAACAACAATCTGGCAGGGACAGTTGATTTTTGCCCACAGATACGTCGAACTCCAGCAATCAGGGCCATCGAAGCAGAGAATCTCCAGGCACTAATCATCAAGCTCCAACAAAAATACGGTTCAGAAATCCTGAACCGAAGCGCAGTGTGGCTCACCACCAAGGAAAGCCGATCGAGTTTCAAGATCGAGAACGAGGGAGACAAGTCGGACCGCATAAAACGGTTTGCAGGCGCCATTGAAACACTGACCGGAACTGCCACCGATCCATTATCAAGCAACTTTCTGAGCCGTCTCCAACAGGATATTCTGGTCAACCCAATCTCCCCAATAGGCTTCAGAAAAAGTCCGGTTTTTATCGGTACTCAAAGCCTGCAACACGGTGAAATCGTCCACTATATCGCTCCGCCATTCGACCAAATAACAGACATGTTAGCCGGACTGAAACAATTCCACGATAATACAGATGGCATTTCACCAGCGATTCGCGCGGCTGCGACGAGCTTCGCATTCGTCTATATTCATCCGATGGTTGACGGGAACGGGCGCATTTCGCGATTCCTCGTGAACGATTCTCTGCGAAGGGATGGGGCGGTGCCTCCACCGGTCATTCTTCCTGTCTCTGCCCGAATTCTTCAATCTGCCACCAATAGAATGGCGTATGATACCGCTCTGGATATATTCTCAACTCCTTTGATCAGGCACTATGACGGCTCAATTCATTTTGGTAAGGATGCCGTATGCGAAGATGGAATTATCACAAATTTTGAGTTCACTGCGAATGAGGATGCTCTGCCCGCATGGCGATATATCGACCTCACGCGACAGACAGAATATATGGGCGACGTAATAATCAAGACGGTAAAAGAAGACCTTGTACACGAAGCGGGATTTTTCTTGGAACTCTACGAGACGCGCGAAAGGGTCAAGAATATTATTGAAGCACCTGATACCCAGATCGACCGGATCATCCGATCGATTCAGGAAAATGGTGGGAAAATCTCCCAAAAACTCATGAAGGAAATACCATCACTGTCGAAACCCAAAATTCAGCGTGAGGTTGAGGTGGCAGTCATGGGCGGTAAGAACAGCACCTCAATAAAACTTGAGCTTTCTGGCTCCACAACCGGAAGTTCAGACTTCAATTCGCTGCTCAACAACACGTAACGGCCCAATTACTGTCCTAATTGACCCGTCATGATCTGCGCCTCAAACCCGTACCGTACTGCCGCCAATAGTACATCAATGTTAATATCTTTGATCGCCTTGAACTTAATGCAATACCCGGTCACGCTCGCCTTGCCAATTTCTTCCCCATAGGTTTTCGCCAGATATGTCTTATCCTTGAGCCCCATGATATAGACCGAAATCCCGGTTGTGTTCGCACTAATCCCAACTTGATAGAACTCTTTCGTCTCTCCATCCGCATATTTGATGGTGTACTCCCCATATCCTATATTCGGATTCGAGACCGTTTTATTCTCACTGTTCTTGCCATCCAGAAACCACAGTCTGCACCCCGGCTTTACCTCCAGAATAAGGCGGTGCAGCTCCCGCATATCGCTCTGCTTCGGTTCCGGCTGACTAGCAACATACGCCTCGATCTGCTCTTGGACGTTCATACATTTCTCAATTCCTTGTAGCGTTATGGATATTACAAACTTGCCATTTAGGATTTACCAACAATTGCAATCGTGCTTTCGTTCCACCCTATGTAGATACCCCAAACCCGCAGGGATTCCAGCAATCTTAGGGGCAGACCTGTGTGCCGGCCCGCAATAATGCCGTCGTAGGGGCGGATCGACATCCGCCCGCAGAGCGGGGTGGTCTCTCTCACCTGCCGTTGGTTGTTCAACAATAGAATGGGTTATCTACCTCTCCAGCCCTTTCCATCCCGGTCCGCTGCCTGTTCAGTAAGGTGGGTCTGCACGAAAACATATTCGAAGTTTATGTCAGTAACTTCCAAAATGGATTCCGGTGGAAAGCCGATAAAAATAACAACCTAACATGCAATTGGAGTATATTCTATTCTGACATTGATCTATTTTGAGCTTCTATCGCACGGGATAACTCCGGCAACTCCGCTCCCGGAGGGAGTAAATACATGAAGCCTCCCAATGTGAATTAGGGCGTGTCAAGGAAGGCTTCTGTGCGACCATACATCCTTAGATTATTTATCTTTCTAGTATTTCTGAACGCCATTTTCTCCCGAATAGCCCTTGCTCAAATTCCGGCCGCCGGGACACATCTTGTTCCCGATGAGGCTCAAAGAATCGAACGCTTGGCAGGTCTCTGTCGACTCTGGGGGGCTGTCAAGTACTTTCACCCCTGGCTCGCCTACAAAGATCTGGATTGGGATGCCGCCCTGGTAGCCGCTATCCCAAAGGTACGGTCTGCCAGATCCCCTCAGGAGTACCGATCTGCTGTTTCCGGAATGCTAAAGGCGCTTCATGACCCATCCACGTACCTTCAACCGGTTCCCTCAGTAACAACTAAGGTTGGTGATTCCAAGAAACCAGATAAGTCTCAGCCCTACATCCAGTGGATAGATCCAAAAACAGCGCTGATCGTTGCCAACGACAGCAATCAGTTTTCAGAATCTGCCATATCCCTGCAGTTTGCGAAAGTGTTTAAGGAAGCCTCACGAGCCGCAACAATTCTCTTTGATTTGCGGAATTCAAACGGCTTTTGGACCCGTGACCGATTTGACGGAGCCTTTGAGAATTTGATACAGGGTGATCTCCGCCTGGCTTCTTCAATGCACCGAATGCATTCCGGATATGTTCCTCAGGTTGGCGGGACGAGTGGTGAGTATTTCAGCGGCCAAGTGATAGTTCAGGGAGTTACTTTGTCGGGGCGTGAGCACAACTCTCCGCATAGAACAATGGCATTTCTGCTTAACGAGAATGCAAGTGAATTTGCTGACCTTGCCAGCGGGGTGCAGAGCGCGCATCTGGCTAAGATAGTGCTGGAAAAGGGCACACAGACAGACATTGGCAACAACACGTATAAGGTGGAATTGCCAGAGGGGCTGGCTGCAACCATTCGAATCAGTGAGCTTATCAACCCCAACGGAAGTATCGGTTTCCACCCAGATATCATCGTGCCGGCACCGTTGAATGTCTCCAATGTGCTTGCAGCACTCAAAACTGCTCGTAATGCGGCACCCTCTCCAGCAACAAAGGGGGGATCAATCCCTACAGGTGAGCAGCGTTATCACGAGAAGACCTACGCTGCCATGACCTATCCCAACGCCGAGTATCGCTTGCTTGCCCTTTTTCGGTTCTGGAATGTCATCCATTACTTCTTTCCTTATAAAGCACTGATGGATGTTCCGTGGGATAGAACCCTGACCGATTTCATTCCCCAATTTGAGACAGACCGCAGCGCCCTTGATTACGCCACAACTGTCGCCAAGCTCGTATCACGCATTAATGATTCCCATGGCTTTGCGAAAAACCCTGTTTTGGACCAGCATTTGGGCACAAAGTTTCCCAATATTATGCTGAGAATGGTTGAGGGCAAAGTTGTAGTGGCGTCTTTACCCACAGCAGCGAAGAATCCGATAGAGGACATCCATGTTGGAGATATCGTCCTTGCTGTTGACGGAGAAGAAGTTGAAGCGCGGCGGGCACGACTCGGGCAACTATTTGCCGCTTCAACTCCTCAGGCCCTTACGTACAGAGTTCTGTACGAATTTCTGGCAGGTCAGGAAAATAGTGTAGCAAGGATCAGGGTGCAGAGAGCAGATGGTAAAACAAACGAGGTAGAAATGAAGCGTTTGCATTTTCTGAATAAGATACCATTCAATACCCTACTTTACTTTGATGACATACCAGAGATTGCAGACGCAGCACAATATGATCCAATTATCACTTTGATGTTGGAATGTAAGAACAGATTT
>CAISOI010000913.1 GCA_903886985.1 uncultured Chthonomonas sp. | reverse complement strand
GAACTTCGCGCCCATCTCGCTCTGACTTTTGCCCATCCGTCGCCCAAAGCGTTTCATGCGATCCACCTGGTCGTCTCGGAGCCGAATGCAAACCAAATGGGTCATGTCATCCTCCAACAATAACGCGGAAGGTAGACCATCACCTACATTGTACACGAACGAAGCCATTTCTGCAAGCCTGTTCGCCAATTGAGGTCCCCTACCCTTTCCTCCAACCTAAAACCCTGTGCTATTTCCGCCCCTTGAAGCCAGATAATCCGAAAAATCTCGACCTTCCCGTTGACCGCTATTATGGCACATAACGTCCTTTATGGGCTATCTGTTGTGAACAGGCAGCCCAGTAATTTTTCGGGCTAAACGGCGTTTTGGAAACCGGGGTAGGGGAGATGCGTGGGGAAAGCAATAGAGGGTGCAACTAGAGAAAGGGTTCGACGAGGCATTGATTTAGGCACCTGATAGATTGCTCGCTTTTGCTCGTCAATTCATCTGAACTGAATGAAGTGATTCTCAAGCCCTTCCTGTGCACTAATATCGTTCCATCGCCCCTCGCTGCTTACCAGACGATAGCCCGCATCACAGTAGGCAAAGAATTGCAGGTCTCCGAAATCGTTCTTGTCGCGCCGCTCGGTAACTAATGAGTAGCGTACGTACCCTGCATAGGTGTTGACGTAGACCCCGACCGCCTGCTCATACTGGGAGGGCTCAACGAGGGCACCTGAAAGGTTTAGTTCCTTTGCTACAGCGCATATCCGGTCCATATGTGAAGCCATGATGGAGGGACGAATATCGAGGATGTGCGTAAACGCTCGCATCATGTTAATGTCTCGAAAGCCAGAATAGGTTATGCCCTTCTCGCGAAAGCCCTCTTTGTTGGCAGTCCAAAAAGTATGCACATCCTTCTGGTAGCGTTCGACCTTGTCCACGAACGCCCCATATCCCGCAGTGACGGCGTCTATGGCAGGCTGAAGATTAAGACCGACGTTTTTCCAAGACGTAGGCTTGGCATCAGGCAACACTAGAAAGCGTCTAGCAACCTCCTGCCAGTCTCCCGACGAGACGATCTGGTACCCCAGTCTCTCAGTATGTAGCAGTTCCGTATCTGGCAGTGCTTGTTCCCCCCCGTTCGCGAGGTCCAGAAGGTTTCTCACAGCCTGTTTCCGTTTATCGAAGTCCGCTGATGAAATGCTGGGGTCAGGGGTCATGAGTTCAATGGCGTTGTTCGGCGTGAAGTAGATCTTCAGTCCGTGCTGGTCGAGCCACCGGCGGACGCGATCCGCACCCTTGTAGTAAATCGTAGTGTCGAATACAACATCTCCATCCTGGGCGATATGCATAGTTCTCTTCTTCCTCCATTCTCCGACGGTTTATCAGGCGTCAGCCAACTCAGCCACACAATGAAGTGCTTCGTTTATGGTTGATTTCTTTTAGGTCCCCCCGAAGAGGCTCCGGGCCGATGCGATATCAGTTACAGCCGCCTTCAACAACGAAGGCTGCACTTCAGCCATAAAAGCGGCGGTGGTGGGTCGCGCCCATGCCTGCATCACTCTCCGTTGTTCTGCCTCATCCAAGCGATACTGCGCTTGTGACAGAGTGGCCTTCCCATCATTCAAAGCTCTCCTAATATCCTCTTGTCCCGATTTTACGAAACTGTTATAATCTCTTATCAAGTTATTTACTGCATCCACATACCCTTGAACCTCAACGCGAACTTTATCGACGTGCCGCTCGACGTTCCCATGTTCTTCTGTAGTTCTGCGTTCCTCCTCATCAAGTTCAGCCCGGTATCTGTAAGAAAGGAACTGAACGATTGAGTTCCTTTCCCTGAATTGTGTCTGCCTGTCCCGGAGAGTAGATTCGGCTAAGGTCTGTTGTTCTTGAACTTGTTCGATTTCTCTTCCCTTTGCGGCATAGGATTCGTACTGCGACTGTATCTGTTCAAGCGTATGCTG
>CAISOI010000912.1 GCA_903886985.1 uncultured Chthonomonas sp. | reverse complement strand
GTTACACTCCATCTCGTCAAGATAGAGGATGGAACGCAAGAGATCAAGGCGGTAACAATAATCTCCAAAAAGACCGTAAAGAAACCGACATCACTGAAACCTGTGTCAGCCCCAAAGCCGTAAGAATTTT
The DNA here is from genome assembly GCA_903886985.1 of uncultured Chthonomonas sp. Lineage (GTDB taxonomy): Bacteria > Armatimonadota > Chthonomonadetes > Chthonomonadales > CAJBBX01 > CAISOI01. The sequence continues at coordinate 3,172 of CAISOI010000912.1, read as the reverse complement.
GCTGGCTAGCAAAGAGCCAATCAGAGCTAGTTGCAAAATCGATCAATTTACGTTAGACATTTTGAATGTTCAGCAAAACTAATCACGAGTCCGAAAGAGGGACGGAGCCCAGAAGCTCCTTAAATTTATGATTGTTCAACGTCAAATATCGGCAACTATTCCTATATCTGTTGCACGTACCCGTAAGGCTCTCGGAGTTGCTTGGGTAGCGTTTTCGGCCTTCTCCTTTTTCAACAACATCGGGAAGGATGTTGCTAACGTGCTTATCCTTTGTATTGGAACTCTCATTGTGTGGACTACTGCATGGGCATTGATGGAAAATAAACGGTGGGGCCGACTCACAATTATGGGAATCTCGGCGTTAGTAAACATCGACCTTGCTATCGCTGCTTTTGAGATCTATCGGGCTCCCGTCGATGTGCAAAGAGCTATCTTGTCCGATGGAACAGTCAACAACTACGTCGCAAATCCATATCATCTCGGTACTTACTTTGGGATTGGTGTTTTGATGCTCTGCCTGTTTTCCTCCCTTTGGCTCTCATTGCCGTTCGTCAGAAATACATTTGATAAGGGAAAGCGTGTCCAGGCGACAAGGCTACAGAGCTTTATAGCGTGTGTACTTCTATTGGTGTTGCTTGTGGGTTTTGCAGAAAACGGGTTGGCAACGGATATCAGTCGTACAGTAAACAAACGTAAGTCGGGTATCGTTAGGGAAAATATGAGGCAGCAACGGTCGAGACTGCGCGGCTCTTACGTTCGGAACATTCGGTTCACACTCCGTAGCGCTACTTTATGACTTACCTCAACGTGACTTCACTCTAGTCTTACACCTCTTTGAGCCATGCAATATGGGGCAATCCATAGCGGTACTTCTGACCCCCTAATTTGACTCCCTTTAAACCCAACCTGTATACTGACAATGCAATGGTTAACTTAGCTTCCAACAACTCGGATAACGTATTTAGTCAGCTTCAGGAGATACTTGTATCCGCCCTTGCATTTTTGGGGGATTGCGGCACGCTAATTGCCAGATCATTTACATTTGCCGTGAGCGGCAAAGTGAACGTTCCATACACTCTATCGCAGATGTCAGCAATCGGCGTCGACTCTATACCGATTGCGATGATAACGACACTATCGACCGGGGCTGTCTTTGCGTTTTATACAGCCGGTCTGTTCGTAAAATTTGGTGCCACCAGCTTTCTGGGCGGAACCCTGACGTTATCGTTCTTGATGGAGCTAGGTCCGCTGCTCGCAGGGGTCACAGTCGCAGCGCGTAGTGGTGCTGCCATTGCTGCTGAGATTGGCTCTATGGTTGTTACCGAGCAGGTGGATGCACTCCGGTCAATGGCAGTTTCGCCTGTGAGATATCTCGTTGCTCCGCGGCTTATTGCAGCGATAGTGATGATGCCTTTTGTTTGCGTGGTGGCCGATATCGCAGGAGTTTTTGGATGTTATCTAATGTCTGCTGCGAACGGAGTTCCTGGACCAACGTTTATTGAGTCGGCGCACAGAATGGTATCCGAGACTGAGATGCTGAAAGGGTTGGTCAAAACGGCGGTATTTGGAGCAATCATAGCTGTCATATCCTGCCGGCAAGGTCTCAAAACGAAGGGTGGAGCTGTGGGTGTTGGGCAGTCAACAACGAGTTCCGTCGTTTTATGTATCGTCTGGATTTTCATCTCAGACTTTTTTCTGGCGCAAATGCTTGCTGCACCAACCTTTAGAGGGCAATAGTGGACGCATTAGCCATACGTAACCTAACCTACGAAGTGCCGGAAAAAAAGATTTTAAAGAACATTAATATGAGCGTGCCGGCAGGGGCACTCATGGCGATTATGGGACAGTCCGGGTGTGGTAAGACCTCACTACTGAAGTGCATTGCGGGTCTTGCTCGCCCAAGTAGTGGTCAAATTGAAATTGATGGAACCGATATCGTTGGACTTTCAGAGAGTGAGATCGACCAGATTCGGCTGAAAATGGGACTTGTCTTTCAATATGCCGCTCTGTTCGATTCCTTGAACGTATACGATAACGTCTCTTTTGGATTAAAGCACCATAAGCAAATTGATAAGAAGTCTGTTGCAAACATCGTGGCTGAACGGCTGGAAGACGTTGGTATGAGTGGCACTGAGAAGCTGTTCCCTTCCCAACTTTCGGGCGGAATGCAAAAACGAGTGGGATTGGCGAGAGCACTTGCGATGGAACCATCCCTTTTGCTTTACGATGAGCCGACCAGTGGTCTTGATCCAGTTATCGCGCGAAATATTGACGATCTTATCGTTGAAACTAAGGGCAGGCATAAAGTGACGTCCATTATCGTTTCACATGACATTCGGTCGATATTCCGGATCGCGGATTTCATTGGGATGATGGTGGATGGGGAGTTGATCGCTTTTCTCAACCCAAGAAAGCGACGATGCCGAAGCCTACCTTTTGACCCTTGGGGGCGGGAGACTCGGAAACTACGCAAAATACCGATACCGACGGCATGGCGACCGCTGCCGGCATCCTGATGGCGGCGGCTACGGTCTCGACGTTCCAGCGGTCATTACATTCCGTCGGGACCGGCGGGCCAATGAAGGCTGGAAAGATGTCTCCTTCGGGTGTGCCGTTGAAGGCTGCGTTTTCAGAAGGTTAAGCCCCCCGGAAGATCGTGCGCATCGAGCGGCGCAGACAGGTGGAATCCCGGGCCACCCGGTTACGGATATGTTCCGTGTGACCGGGTTGGGTCAGGTAGAGCCGATCGGCCCGGCGCGGTATGCGACCGCAGTGCCCCCGACAACCGCCATTCAGAGCGAAGGTCCGCTATGCCGGGTCTGTGCCATTTTCGGCCATCCGCGAACGCCCAGATCCCTGGGCACTTCCCCTGCCAAGCATCTGAAAGAGAGGACCTTATCCCTCCGGAAGCGTCCAGAACTGCTCGACCAGCGGCGCCAGGCGGCGGGCCTCGGGCTCCTCGATCAACACCGTGTTCCGGCCCCGCCATCTGATCGCGCCGGCCTTGACCATCCGCGCCAGCATCCGCGAACAAGATTCGGGGGTGATGGCGACGATCTCCGATACGTATATGCGGCGCAACGGAATGCGGACGACCACGGGATAGCGGTCGGGATCGGACGCCAGCGACAACAAGAAGGTCAGCAGCCGCTCCTCGGCGCGGAGGGCGACG
>CAISOI010000911.1 GCA_903886985.1 uncultured Chthonomonas sp. | reverse complement strand
TCGTTCTGTCTGGCGCAAGTATCGTTTGCCCAACAAATAGAATTAAATGATCGTGCATCTGCCGAGGTTCAGGCGACTATGTTGCAGGGAGGCATTAGTCTCAGATACGGTGCAATTCAGGTTGGTAAACCGTACGGTAAAATTCTGCTTCACGTGTACGTTGTGGCAAAGTCAAAGTATTCCATTGCAACTCATAATCTCCTTACGCGGGAACAAATCAATAGTGGGAGCACATTTGAGCGGTCTCCAATATACTTGGAATTCTTTGTCCCAAAAGCAGGAAAGATGGCTCTCGTAAATAGGGTCTCTTTCAAAGAACAGACTGGTTCCAAGTCGATTGTATTCAAATGGCTGGAGCCAAAAGCGCGATGCGGACCGGTCGTTCTGTTGAAGTATGGCGTCTGTGATAGTGGAGAATGGCACGTTTTTGCATTTCCAAAGGGCTTTGATAAACCCGCTGTTCATCAGGAATTCAGCATAGGCGGAGATCAAGACTCAAGCAGCAACATCACATTTGACTCGGTTAACAAAGCAGGGTTGATGATTATTCAAGAGAAATGGTCGGAAGGAAATAAGTCAGGATTACGTTATTATTCCTGGAATGGCAAGATGTTTGCAAAACAATCCACCGGCAAGAAGAGACTTGAAAGTAATCAGTGACATCGTGTTCAACTATTCTCCATTACGCTCCTTTCCATCAAGCGGTATGTCAGACAACTTAAACGCGCCCACATATCTTTCCCTCCAATCTGAGAGATTCGTCCCATCGGGAAGATCACGTGCGATGACTAATTCATAAAATCCCCATTTACTTGGCGGCAAGAGTGTAACTATCGCAGCAGACGTCCAGCCATAGTAATAGATCCATCCTGTATAAACTGTGACCAAGAGAAACGGCAGAATCACGCAAATCTTGATCCACCGCTTCTTGAGGGTCTTCACACATTTCTCCGATTCATACTACTAAGCATACTAGTAAAGCCAACCTCATACCGGCATTTGAAATTCTTCATACTTAAAAGATTTGTAAACCAGCCAAGTGCGGTTCCATTTGCAAGTATCTAAACCGCTCACCTAACGATCTCAAAACTCACATTTCAATTCCTATGCCGATCGAAAGACAGATTCTGTTTTCCTTATACAAAGTTAACTCTCGCTTATTAATGTGCCAAACCGCAGATGGATTCCTCTCTTCATAACACCTACACTCTAAACAGAATTCATATAACCAGATTGTCGGAATTCTGGATTTCACGTTTTTACAAATCTGATTTGTCAGGACTTACTGTTTCCAGTTTAATCGGAAAGGAAAACTACGATGAGACCTACACCTAGCATCAACGGAACACCCTTGAAATACAGCCGAACGAGTTTCGTGCTTCTCTCGGCATCTGCCCTTATGGTCCTTTGCTTTGGAGCCAGTAGCTCAACTCCACGACCACTTGCACCTGCCAATGTGGCTGGAAAAGTAATGGCAGGAGCCGCAGGACTTGCAAACGCAGTTGTCTATTTGGAAGGAGTACCCGGTACTTTTCCTGCTCCAACCCAACGAGCGATCTTGAACCAGAAAGATAAAAACTTTACACCTCACGTCCTCGCAGTACAAAAAGGCACTACCGTTGAGTTGTTGAACTCAGATGACTTTCTACACAACACATTCTCTGATTCCAAAGCGAAAACATTCAACTTGAACCAGCCCGTTAAAGACTCCCGATCACTGCTCAAGACCGATCAGGCGGGTGTAGTTGAAGTCCGATGTCACATCCATGGCAGCATGCAGGCTTGGCTCATTGTTCTCGACAATCCGTTCTTTGCCGTAACGGATGCCAAAGGGATATTCCACATTAACGGAGTTCCTCCAGGGACCTATAAGATGAAAGCTTGGAGCGAAACCCATGGCACCCTTACTCAGGAAGTTAAAGTCGTCGAGAAAGATGGCGCAACAGTTCTGTTGAAGTTTGCCGGCAAGTAAGCAGCAAGAATCCTTTTGAAAGGGGAGCCTATCATGAGCAATAAACTAATAAAATTCATACCGTGGGCTGCAATTGCGTTGACTACTGTCGCTGTATCGCTGATACCATCCAAAAGCAGTGCTATTCCGGCATTCGCAAGAAAATACAAAACTACTTGCGCTCGATGCCACTCAGTGGTGCCACGACTCAACAACTATGGCTGGAACTTCAAAATGCGGGGTTACCACGTTCCCGGTGACGAAGAGTTAGGAAGTATCTCCATGAAGGACGATACATTTCTTACTCTTCCAGAGTCATTGCCAATTGGTGTTCGGTTTAAAGGCTTCACACTGGGAATGACGAATTCCCACGCGAAACCTGACTGGAATCCGGACGCGAAGATGGAATTGCTTATGGGCGGGACGATTGCCCCCAGACAAGCATTTTTCCTCGAACTAGAATCTGAGAAAATGGGCGGTGGTTACGAAACCGGTATTGGCAATGCACGCCTAATGTTTACCGATCTTGTAAAGAATCGCCCAATGACATTGAACCTCGAAATCGGTAAGTTCAACATGGATGCCTTCGGCATTTCCAATGGTCGGAGCCTTACCATGAACCCTTATGCGATATACGATTTGGGGGGGGCCGTTGCAGGCTTCCCATTTGCAGATGAGGTACGAGGTTTCAATATCTACGGGGCCATCAATACTGGCATCGGCAAGGGCATTAAGCAAGCGGAGCAAAAAGAGGGCAAGGCTGGTCAGGTTTCTGACGCAGAGAAGAAAGCCCTCGAAGCGGAACTCAAAGCCGAGACCGCAAAGCCTGTTCCCGATACTCCGGAGATCATGACCGCCCGAGCGGTACTGAATGCACTTGTTGCAAAGGGCACGTTGACTCAGGAAGAAGCGGACAAAACAATCGCGGACATAGTCAGCAAAATGGCACCCGCG
>CAISOI010000910.1 GCA_903886985.1 uncultured Chthonomonas sp. | reverse complement strand
GTGTGCAAGCACACTAACCATCAAAAGATTTTAAGAAAGCCAAAATTAATGGGTCTCTGTTCAAGGTTTAGTCTCCTCTTCATATCGGAACATGTGCGCACCCAACGCTGGGTTGTACTTCTGCAAGCAATGGCCGAGTAGAGGTTAAGCTACTGTTTTTAAGGCTGAGAGGGATATGTTACAAGACGAAATTGAGCAGTTGTTAAGGCCTACAATCGAAAGCATGGGCTACGAGTTGTGGGGGTGCGAATACCTTGCACAGGGCAAGCATTCTTTGTTACGTATATATGTAGACAAAGAGGACGGCATTGGAATAGCGGACTGTGAACAAGTTAGTCGCCAGGTCAGTGCTCTCCTTGATGTTGACGATCCAGTTCCCGGTCATTACAGCCTGGAAGTATCATCCCCCGGGATTCCCCGGCCCTTACTTGGCTATTTGCATTATCAACGCTACGTTGGCCGGGATGTTCACATTAAGCTATTTAAACCTGTTGCTGGCACACGGAAGTTCTTTGGCACCATTGTGTCGGCCAACCAAGACAAGCTGGTATTAGATGTTAGCGGTATCCAACAGGAATTTCTTTTTTCCAATATTGTGAAAGCAAATTTGACAGTCGAGTGAGGCGAACAATGAGCAAAGAATTGTTATTAGTTGCTGAGGCGTTATCTAACGAAAAAGGCGTGAGCAAGGAAGTTGTTTTGGAGGCAATCCAAGCGGCACTGGAGTCTGCCACACGTAAGCTGTCAGGTATGGAACTTGGTATACGGGTTATGCTTGATCCGCGCACTGGGGAATATGAAACATTTCGATATTGGGATGTTGTTGCGGATGATGACGTTGAGTTCTCAGATAGGGAATTGACACTGGCTGAAGCGAAAGAGCGCTCACCCAACATCAAAGTGGGTGAACGCATAGAAGAATTTGTGCCCTCCATTGAATTTGGTCGGATTGCCGCACAAACGGCTCGACAAGTGATCATGCAAAAAGTCCGAGAGGCAGAGCGACGGTTAGTCATTGACCAATTCAAGAGCAAACTAGGTCAGTTAATTTATGGCACCGTTAAAAAAGTAACTCGAGACAATATCATTATTGATTTAGGTGGTAAGGCTGAAGCCTTTATGCCACGAAATGAAATGCTTCCACAGGAAATGTTTCGCCCTAACGACCGAGTCCGCGCTTATCTATATGAGATATTAGACAACGTGCGTGGCCCACAGTTGCTCGTTAGTCGAGTACGAAAAGAGATGTTGATTGAGTTGTTTCGTATTGAAGTCCCAGAGATTGGGGAAAATATAATTGAAGTGAAAGCTGCAGCAAGAGAGCCAGGAAACCGTTCAAAAATAGCGGTGAAAACCAATGATGGACGCATTGACCCGATTGGTGCTTGCGTTGGACTGAGGGGCGCTCGCGTACAAGCGGTGTCCAGCGAGTTGGGTGGCGAACGAGTTGATATTATTCTTTGGGATGATAACCCAGCACAGCTCGTGATCAACGCAATGGCTCCTGCAGACATTAGCTCGATTGTGGTTGATGAAGATTCACACACCATGGATTTGGCGGTCCACAAAGACCAATTATCCCAGGCCATAGGACGAAATGGACAAAACGTGAGATTAGCCAGTCAATTGACAGGCTGGACATTGAATGTAATGACCATTGAAGAATTTGAAGGAAAAAGCCAGGCAGAATCCACCAAGACAATCAGTTTGTTTACATCAGCCCTTGGAATAGATGAAGAATTAGCGCAACTGTTGGTTGCAAATGGATTTTCGTCTCTTGAGGAAATTGCCTATGTTCCTAAAGAGGAACTACTGTCCATTGAAGAATTTGATGAAGAAATCGTTGAAGAATTGCGAAATCGCGCCAATGACACGCTGCTAACGCAGGCCTTGACTTCCGGCCAAGGAATTGCCGGTGTTCCTGATGAGTCTCTCCTGTCGATGG
>CAISOI010000909.1 GCA_903886985.1 uncultured Chthonomonas sp. | reverse complement strand
ATGTTGCATAGGCAGCACGGACTGTCGGGTTCTTAGAGTCGACTGCAAGAGCCTTTTCGTACAATGCGGCAGCCTCAGCGGACTTCTTTTGTGACTCTCTTACTTTGGCCAGTGCTAGTAGCGGAGCCCCTTCTTTCGGAGCAAACGTGATCCATTTCTGATAGGTGTCCGCAGCGAGATCCAAGCGACCTTGATTCTCGTACATAAATCCCAGCCCGATGTAGAGTGGTGCAGCAGGATTGGATTTGATGCCAGATGAGAATCGTTGCTCTGCTTTTGTAGAGTATTCCTTGCGGACGGCTTTATCATTTGCGGTCAGTGAGTACCACATTTCAGAAACAGCGGTATCTGCCTGGAGCTGAGCGTTCTTAGGGGTGTCGGCCAGAGCCGCAGTAAACTGTCTTGAAGCTTCAAGATAGTTGCCTGTTTTGAAGTAGAGTCGAGCGGCATTAATTCGAGCTGGATTATACTTCGGTGCGAGTTCAAGCGTCTTTAGATACTCGTTCAGGGCATTCTGCGTAAGCTGAAGTCCTTTGGCATCTTTCAGTTTCTCTCCCATTAATTGGAAACAGATACCGGTATTGTAGTGCGCAGCCGCGTCGCGTGGGTTAATCTCACTCACTTTCTTGTAGCTGGCGACTGCCGCATTGAGATCCTGAGTTCGCTGTTGGAGCACTCCCAAATACATCCAGCTCTGAGCAAATTTGGGTGCTAATCGCGTCGCTTCTTTGAATGCGCTTATAGCTTCATCGAATTTGTTTTGACTTGCATAGGTGTATCCAAGGCTGAATCTATATTGCGCATTTTTGGGTGAAAGTCGGCATGCTTCAAGGAATTCTTTGATCGCTTCAGGGCCATTGTTCACGCCTGCATTTGCCCCGCCAAGAGCATAGTGAGCATTTGCCATTTTAGGATCGAGATCGACGGCTTTTTGTGCTTCTGCCTTTGCTCCTGCATAGTTCTTCATTCGCACATAAAGGATTGCAAGCTGCACATGCGGATTTGGGTTTTTCGGATCAAGAACTCCGGCTTTTTTGTAGCTTGCCGCAGCGTCTGGAAATTTGTTCAACGCCTCTTGCACAAGCCCCATATTAAAATAAGCGGGATATGCATTAGGCGTAACCTTAACTACATCTGAATATGCGGCGAGTGCGGCTTCAAGTTTGCCAGCCTGCTGGGCGGCAATTGCCTCATTGAATCGTTTAGCAGCTCGCGCAATTTCTGGTGGCATCTGGGGATTCTTGCCGGATTGTGGCGGATTTCCCGTTTGCGGTACATTTTGAAGTTTTATCGCGGGCGGTTGTTGATTCAATCCTTGCCCGTAGGATAGATTTGCAACTAAGCAACCTGAAAAGAGAGCGACCATCACTGGCAATCGTATCTGGCCAGAGGACATATTTAAGACTCCACGAAACAAAATTGTGCCCATTGAGCAAGAAAGCACTGTATGCGCAGATTCTATCTTAAAGGAGTTTGTGCGTCAAGGAAACAGGCAAAGTAGGTGGATTGCATTCGACTGTTGAATTGAGTAATCTGTTGTTCGCCCCGAGGTTACGAAGGACATATCTTCTGAGATGATTCGTTGATTGATAGGAGGAACCATGTTTAGGAAAACTGTGTTATTGGTCTGCGTCGCTTCCCTTCTAGTGACTTCCTTGAACTTGGCTTTGGCTGAGGATAACTCCGCCTACTTCAAGGCCATTGACAAACGAATTGAACAAATTGAAGCGAAGGCGGGGTCTTATGATCCCGGTTCCTTAAACAAGAAGCAACATGCAGCTATGGTCACTTACATAAATGAGACAGTGAAATCGCTCGGGAAGTGGATTTCAGCCCACCCGACGGATTGGGATGCGGAGTGGCGGCTGGGTAACGTTTGGCGGTTTGGTCATAATCTCGATATGGACGCAGCATGGGCAAAGTCTGAAGTGCATTTGAAGAACGCGATCAAGTTGCGTCCGAAGGAACCGAACCCTTACATGTTGCTCGCTACCTTGTATGTCAACTCCAGTCCTGAGAAATGCCCTGACGCGGAGAAATTGCTCAAAACAGCAATTGAGATAAGCAAGCCGAAACCGCAGCCAAGAGCCTACCGGTCTCTTATTTTCGCATACTATTATCAAGGAAAGTTTGAACAGGCAAAGGAATCTGCCGACACCTATTTGAAAAGTGATCCGAATGACGAGCATGTGCAAAGCTTGAAGAAGACCATACAATCTGTAATTGATAAACGATCCGGAAAGCCGAAGTAAGAAGCTGTATCTAAGTTGTGTATAAATAGGTGGAGCCGAGTATCACTTGTAAATCTGAGTAGATTCATATAGGTTGTATGGCTGTTTGTCGAATAATCACAGATGGAGAGTTTTATATGGAATGCCCTAAATGTGGATATATGATGCAAAGATCAGACAAAGATTGTCCGAGATGTGTTCCTGCATTTGTGATCACTCCGACAATCGCACCGCCCCCGCAACGACCGCAAGCTGCCAATCCTTTACCACCTCCATCTCACCCGTCTGTTGCCAATCCGATACCTCCAAAACCTCCTATATCAACACCGCTTCCTCCGCGTGCACCGTTGAAAATGGAACAGCCACGCGAGCCTATAACTCCGATACAATTGTTTGTCGGCATATTGTTGGCTGTGGGAATGTTCCTCCTATTGCTGCAGTTCCGTGGTTGGCGGCAGGACGGTCGCAATCAACGCAATGCAAAAATGTATGAACCATTCTCAGGTGGGCCTCCATCAATGCCGGGTCAATCCTCTAATCAAGGGGTGTTTCCCGGGCAGCAGAATGTACGCGTTCAACCAGGTGGCCCACAAAACAATCCAGCTTTAGAGAATCTTCAAAAAATGCAGCAGCAAACGCATGATATGCAAACGCGGAATCTCGAGCAGATGCGGCAACAACAAAATGATGCACAGACGCGATTAAACGAAATGCAGCGTCAGAATACCGAACGAATGCAGAATATGGGGAATCGTATGGGTGGTCCGAGGGGAATGGGGCCAGGAGCAACGGGACCCGGTGCGCAATTTGGCGGCGGAGGTTTTGGCGGTCGATAGGGTCGCAGGAAAATCAAAAGGGATTGTTAGGATCGTACGCTCCGTGGCGAATGGGTACACCATTTCCGGAAAGGTATAGCTCTCGCCGTTCATCCACATACCGGACAACATCGGAGCGTCGTTCTAACATGTCCGTCATAATTGTCGGGGTCCATCCCATGATAATCCATGGGCGCTGTTCCTCAATATGATCGAGGAGTTGTTGAATCTCTTTGCGGCGAGCATAAAACATGTACTCACCCAACGCTGTAGTCCGCAATTGACGCGGAACCAGTACAATTTCTGTCCACGGTGACGGACCACGTACCACTTCATAAACCCAGACAATGTTCTCGAGTGGGATGATTGTCGCGGCAAGAGTTTTTGGTACGATCAGCCAATTCTCGGTAACAATTGCGGGACCGATAGCTCGTTTCCCAAGAAGCAT
>CAISOI010000908.1 GCA_903886985.1 uncultured Chthonomonas sp. | reverse complement strand
GTAACCTATCAAATAGATGGATGAGGAACAATAATCCCCTTGACTGGTGATCCGTTTACTGCCTCAGGGGCATCCTCCCTAAGAGTACGGTCAAAGCCTGTAACCCTGCTTAACGGTATTCATAACTATGCATTCGCCCTCTACCGAGCACCTCCCATGGTTATCAAAAACAGGACGTCAAATTTTTCAATCAATGCTAACTTCAAGTCGAACGTTGAGTCGACGCAATCAATCTCTGGGGATGTTTCCGGTACACTGGTGCGCCCGCCTGTTGTGCTCGTCCATGGCACTTATGATAATCCCAAAGAGTGCTGGCAAACGAAGGACCCTGACGATGCGCCTCAGACTATGTATCAACGGCTTACCGAAGCCGGTTTTCGCGTTTTCTGCGTAGATTGGGAAAAGACCAATGGACGCGTGGACCCCAGTGACTTTGCAACTAATACCCTTACGGTGCTCAATAATAAGGATGGCATTCTCGATGCTCTGGCGGCCTACAGACGGGACGGAATCGCAGTCACCCAGGTGGATATTGTCGCCCACTCGCAGGGTGGTGTAATCACACGTGTATTTGCCCGCGGAAGTAATGACACCCTGATCGACTCGAACCATAGACACATCAAAGATAAGCAAGCTTGCCGAGCGAGCGGCTGCTGGTATCACACCAAACGCAATTTTGGTCAGGGAGACATTCGGCGGTTCATCACAATCAGTTCCACTCATATGGGCAGCGACATTCCTGGGCTGTTTAGGGGCATCACTGCCGTGCGTGATAAATCCCCAGCGGATGGCGCAACTGCTAAGATATTTACGAACGTAGTAGATGCTCTTCAATACTGGATGACGGGCGTGAAGACGGGTGGTTTCAAGGACCAGATGCCCGGAAGCGCAGCCTTGATACGTATCGGTCCAACCCCAATAAAATCACATGCGATCGCAGTGGTTTGTTCAGACCAGATCATGGAGACCCGAAAGTCCGGTTTCTATGTGGGTCGGCTGAAAAAGCTGTGGACCGCCATACCTCGATTTGCCATAGAGCCAGTTTTTTCGGCCATCGGCAATACGGCTGGCGGAGAAAAGATGTTTGCCGCCGCCAAGAATTATGCTGACTTAGGGATCACTGATGACACTGCAGTGCCCTACCGCGATCTATTGAGAGAGTTTCGGAAGACTGTCTTCTGGGGTGAAGAAAATGACTGTGTGGTCTCCTTTTCGAGTTCATGTGGTGGACTAAAGGGCAAATACATCACCAGGATCGATGGATACGTTCACTCCTTTGGACCACGCGAAACAGAGGTTCAAATGCGTGTTCTAGAACTGCTCAGCGGCTCAGAATATCCGTTTGACCCGAATGGTTTTCCAGATTCCTATGATGGCAAAACGTTAAAGACCAGAAGCTCATCCGTGACTGACGCCGGAAATGGAACAAAACCGGCAGTGGACGAACCACGCAAACCTGAACCACCGACGATCGGGGGTAACTTGAAGGGTGCCCTACCGCCTGCCGCGCAGGACGCACTTAAGAAGGCTCAGGACCTGATTAGTCAGAACCGGTTAGCTGATGCCGAATATCTAGTTTCAAAGGCCGTGGATGCCAATCCGAAGGTTGCTGCACTATGGGCAGCAAAATCAACTCTTTTGGTTAGCCTTCGGCGACTTGATGGCGCGATCCGCGCGTCACTGCAGTCGGTCGAGTTGGAGCCGCAGAATGCAGAATACAGGGCAAATCTCGGCATGGCCCACTTTGCAAACTCTGACCACCAGAAGGCTGTTGACGCATATCGCGAAGCCATTCAACTTGCACCCGCCAATGGCTATTATCACGGCGCATTGGGAGCAGGGTTAATAGGACTGATGAAATACAAAGAGGCGGAATTACCTCTCAAGGAGGCTATCAAACTGACACCTTCGTATTCCCTCCACCATCTCTATATGGGCGATTGTCTTTCGTTCCAAAATCGTTGGACAGAGGCCTTGCCATTCTATCAGGAGGGCGTTCGCTTAGATCCTAAGCAGGCAATGGGGTTTTCGGGGCTAGGTGGAGTGGCATTCTCGGCGGGTCGGTTTGCGGACGCCGAACAATTTTATCGCATAGCCATTGAACTTCAGCCATTCGTTGCAACGTATCAGGCACATCTTGCAGGAGCACTTTTTCGAAGTGGCAAGCGTGCCGAAGCACTGCAATATGCAAATGCCGCGGTCAAACTCGGCCTGAAAGTCCATTGGGTTTACAAGGAACTTGGATTGCAGCCTGAATAAGTGAACAACCCTATTTCTCTGGACTTAGTTCCGAAGCGCTCCGTGTTTGATTTCTGAATCTGCTCCGACGTAACAACTGCGACCTTCTCGGAGGAATGCTGGGCGCACCGAAAGTGCCGGTTTAGGTTTGAGAGTTGCGGTAAGGGAAGTTAGTTCGAGTGTATCTCCGGGCTTAAACACCTGCTCCTTTCCGGGGTGTTCAGATGATTGTGACCAAATAGCAGTTACAGTGCTATCACCCTTTATGGTTAAGGTGTTTGCTCGGATGATGGCTGCCGTTCCTTCATCTATGCCAAGTCCCGCATAGCTTTTGTTCTTGGCCAGCACACTGCGGATACGTCCGATGCGATTCCGGACCACAAAGTGCTGGTCGACAAGAATGCCTTGTAGAAATCCGAATCCCGGGCCGGTACGGGCTTCGGTAGTGCCTCCTTCGATCATCAATTCAGACATTACAGCTGCTCCGGCCGATGTCCCCCCGATGACACCGCCTCGCTTCAGAACCTTGTGCAATTCCTTCTCAAGCAACGTTCCACGATAGGCGGAAATTAATCGATTTTGATCTCCGCCACTGATCCAAACAGCCGTGGCATCGATCAGAGGTTTTACGAAAGAAGGGTCATCTGCTACTTTGCTGTCACGTGTATGGACCAACTGCACTGTTACAGGTCCGAGTTCTCGCCAGGATTTCAAAAAGGAATCGAGTTGCTTCGGATCATCGGCAGCGGCGCTCGCGGTAGGCAGAACAACAATGCGGGCTCCCTTTTTCCCACCGGCCAATTTGAAAAATTCTGCGCGAACATCCGATGGCATCTTTCCACCCCCAACGATCACGAGTGCACCACCCGTATCCGCATGCAAAACGCCGCAAACCAATACAAGGAATGCTGTTGCACAGATTATTCGAGTAAGTCTCATAGTGGTATCCTCATTCGCAGTGTCCATTCCCAACAAACTTGACTTTAAGATTGTATTGCCCAGCATCTCATGACCATAGATATGAATTTTGGCACATCGATTTGAATGGTAATTTTCTTTGACAAATTTGGATGAAATTCAGGGTGTTCAGGTCTTAACAAATGGTCTTTAACGAATGGCATGAGAGATG
>CAISOI010000907.1 GCA_903886985.1 uncultured Chthonomonas sp. | reverse complement strand
GTAGAACCTTACCAAGGCTTGACATCCTTCGACCGCTAGTGAAAGCTAGTTTTCCTCGCAAGAGGACGAAGTGACAGGTGTTGCATGGCTGTCGTCAGCTCGTGTCGTGAGATGTTGGGTTAAGTCCCGCAACGAGCGCAACCCTCACTCCATGTTGCCAGCGGATCATGCCGGGAACTCTTGGAGAACTGCCCGGGTAACCGGGAGGAAGGTGAGGACGACGTCAAGTCAGCATGGCCCTTACGCCTTGGGCTACAAACATGCTACAATGGACGGTAGACAAAGGGATCCGATACCGCGAGGTGGAGGCAATCTCAAAAATCCGTTCCCAGTTCAGATTGCAGTCTGCAACTCGACTGCATGAAGTTGGAATCGCTAGTAACCGCAGATCAGCTAAGCTGCGGTGAATACGTTCCCGGGCCTTGTACACACCGCCCGTCACGTCACCTGAGTTGTCTGCACCCGAAGTCCGTGGCCCAACCGTAAGGAGGGAGCGGCCGAAGGTGTGGGGAGCGAGGGGGACGAAGTCGTAACAAGGTAGCCGTATCGGAAGGTGCGGCTGGATCACCTCCTTTCTAAGGATAAATGGAGAGCACTTAATGTGCAGGAAGCTGTGAGTAATTGCAGTTGAGAGCGTATACATTGAGAGAGCTATCTCCAAATCCCAGGTCGATCTTTGACCATTTGGCAATTGTTTAACAGCAGTTGTTATATAACAGACGTTGGTGTTGTTCCTAGAAGTGCATCTCCGTAAGGCTTCCATCTCTGCTAAGTTTTGAAAGACTGATAAATTATTGAACGCCGTTCCTTCGGGAGCGGCGTTTTTTGATTTTTGTGCTGGCGTTTTGACCATTGTCAGTACCTCGGGATAATTTTCCAACTGATATTCGTACAATCCATCTGCAATATGCTGATTCATCAAACAATTTCTTCCTGACTAAGAGGTCCAACCATGCCCAACCGATTGATCCATGAGACTAGCCCCTATCTGCTGCAACATGCAAATAATCCGGTGGATTGGTCCGCTTGGGGCCAAGAAGCTCTCCAACGCGCAAAGGAGGAGGATAAACCTATCCTTCTCTCAGTAGGCTATTCAGCTTGCCATTGGTGCCATGTCATGGAGCATGAAAGCTTCGAAAATGAGGAAATTGCAGCGCTCATGAATCGATACTTTGTCCCCATCAAGGTAGACAGAGAAGAGCGTCCCGATATTGACCACATCTACATGAACTCAGTGCAGATTATGACGGGACAGGGCGGTTGGCCAATGACTGTGTTTCTAACCCCAGATGGCAAACCTTTTTATGGAGGTACCTATTATCCCCCGGAGGATCGATATGGCAGGCCCGGTTTCCCCAAGATCCTTCAGGCCGTAGCGGTCGCATGGCAAGAAAAACGGGATGAGATTATCAGCCAAGGCGAAGCGATGGCGGAACAACTCAACGCAATGGCTCAAGTTTCTGGAACATCGTCGGAACTTACTATATCCCTGTTGGCCAATGCCGTTAAGAAACTGAGCAACGATTTCGATGATAGATTGGGTGGTTTTGGGGGCGCACCAAAGTTTCCACAACCCATGACCATCGACTTTCTCCTCCGATATGGTGTTCGCACAGGCAGTGAATCTGCAACTCAGATGGCGGTGTTCACTTTAGAGCGTATGGCCATGGGCGGCATGTATGACCAACTTGGTGGAGGATTCCATCGTTACTCCACGGACGAATATTGGTTAGTGCCTCATTTCGAAAAGATGCTATACGACAATGCTCAGCTTGTGATCAGCTATTTGCATGCCTATCAAATCACGGGTGACGATTTTCATAAAAAGGTGGCCGTTGAGACGTTGGAATATGTCCTTAGAGAGATGACGGCACCGGATGGCGGCTTCTATTCTGCCCAGGATGCCGATAGTGAAGGGGTAGAGGGCAAATTCTTTGTCTGGAAGGACGGCGAAATTCGAGACATTCTTGGCGCGGAAGACTTCGCACTTTTCAGCCGCTTGTATGATGTCACTCCTAGGGGCAACTGGGAACATGCCAATATTCTCAACCTCTCTGCGCCAGTTGATAGCTTTGCAAAATCGATGGGGCAGGACGCAGCGGCTTTTGAAAGCCGAGTCGATGAGATGCGGAAGAAGTTGCTGGCTCACAGGGAAGAGCGCATTAAACCCATGCGAGACGAGAAGATTCTCACATCGTGGAATGGCATGATGCTCGCAGCATTTGCTGAAGCGGCTGTTGTATTGGGTGACGATCGGTATTATTTGGCTGCCATCCGTAATGCAGAGTTCATTCTTAGTGAACTTTATCGTGACGATATCTTGCTCCGAACTGGCAAACACAATGCGGAAGGCAAATTCATTGCATCCACAATTACCGGATTTCTGGAGGACTATTCAAACTTCGCTGATGGACTGTTGCGACTCTATGCGGCGACCTTCGACATTAGGTGGCTTGAGACAGCGGTCAAGATTGTCGATAAAATGCTTTTACAGTTCATGGGCGCGGAGGGAAATCTCTTCGATACACCGCATGATGGAGAGGATTTGATCTGCCGACCGAGTGATAACATGGACAATGCGACCCCTGCAGGTAATTCGGTTGCGGTGGATGTCTTGTTAAGGCTCGCGATTCTAACTGGTAATAACGACTACCGACAAACTGCTGATACGATTTTGACGCGGATGGTGGGTATTATCGGGCAACATCCCGGAGCCTTTGGAAGGCTGTTGAGTGCTGCGGACTTTTCGATTGGTCCCGTTAAGGAATTGGCAATTATTGGCGATATGAAGGATACTTCTACACAGAGTCTTTTGAATGTGGTTCGAAGTCAATATCGCCCTAACTTGATTGTTCAGGTGGCCGACACCGCGCAGGGGAGTTTCGACAGTTATCCTTTGCTGGCAAATCGAGAGAGAATAAGCAATGCCGCGACGGCGTATGTTTGCGAGAACTATGTTTGTAAGCTGCCGGTAACGTCGCCAGAAATGTTGGCTCAAGAAATTGGTGGGCGTGTGAGAAAGTCGTTACCAAACTAGGCATTGTCATGGTCACTAATATAATTCGGCTCGCGTCATACCGGTCGCTAAGTAGTGTACACGGATATCACCTGTTTGAACGACCAATGAAAGCATCGACGCCCAATGTCAACAGAATTGGTCACCGAAGACCGAACAGTTCAAAACTGCATATCTGATTATCGAGGTATCGAGAAGAAGTCTCTTTTGTGCTATGCGATTTGGGGCTATGGTAGCATTTTCGGCAGTGCAGCTATGCTTGTCGCCGTCTTAATAACGATGGCAAAATATTCGGATGTCTCTTCGTTAACAGTAGCACTAGTGGCAATACTTCCAATCATAGGAATCCTGCTACATGTTTTGTACAGACCGATTGCCAACAACAAAGCACAGTTGAAATCCATGTTGGAGGAGATTCTTCTGGCCGAGGACGTTGGAGCGGCACCACTCATTATATCGAGATTGCAAGACCCACTAGATAGTGCACTATTGCCCTCGATTCAAACTGCGCTAATGAGG
Source organism: uncultured Chthonomonas sp. (assembly GCA_903886985.1). Lineage (GTDB taxonomy): Bacteria > Armatimonadota > Chthonomonadetes > Chthonomonadales > CAJBBX01 > CAISOI01. The sequence continues at coordinate 2,055 of CAISOI010000907.1, read as the reverse complement.
ATTCTTCCGAAAATTCCCTCGACCGGCATTGATCTTCTATCGTTTCAGGATCGAAACAATCTGTGCTTTGAACTCAAACCTTTCATCTCTAAAGTTCCACCCACGAGCGCTATACACGGTAAGGCGAAATATGAATCTGAAGTTCGTGTCGCAGGAGACAGGGCAAGAAAGGAATTTCAATTAGTCATTGTTGAGCTATTTGAGCGAATTGGTACGAAAGACGAGATTTATGCTCTCGAACGCCTCTCGAAACAACGGATAATTTCCCAGATGGATCAACACGTTGCAGACGCATCTCTTAAGGCAATTGATACGATTCGAAAGAGACTCGTGACAAAAAGTGTGAGCGACAAACTGCTGAGGGCATCGACTTCGAACTTAGTTATTGGAGATGCATTGTTGCGTCCTGCGGGAAACGCGCATGTTGACGAGGAAGTATTGCTGAGACCTGTTGAGATAATCTCGGACGTCAAGGAGACGAACTCTTAATGACCGACGATTCAAAAATAATTCCAATTGAAACGGCGAGTTCAACTGATCTTGAGCTGAAGAGACAGGAATATTTGGAAGCAGTTAAGGCATACAAAAAGCGGCAAATGATCATTTCAGCGATAGTGCTGCCTCTGTATTTAGTTGGACTGCTTAGAACTGGGTTTCCTACACACCCAAATGCGGCCAATACAATGTTGTTGTTAATTGTGTTGATGCTACTCATGAGATTTGAGTTCAATCGGCCAAATCGTTCGAAGCAATTGCTACTGATCCGCTTAGATGAACTAGGTAGGTCGAACAATGTTATGGTCATTCCCGAAATGTTGAAGGCGTACAGACTTCCTCGCGCCAAGGGAGTCATTACAATTTCAAGAAACGCGCTCACCCAATTGCTGTCTCAGGTTAATCAACAGAACAAACCGCAACTGACACAAACAAATTGGAAGCACATGTTTTCCATCCTGCTCGAAGGTGATTTAAGAAACGGGATTGAGACGATCAATAAGTGGTTCTGGATGAACATGGAAGGACCCGGTGATATTGAACAATCAAAGTTAGAGATTAGGTTGGCGATAATAGATGTCATCGGGCGCATTGGTAGTTATGACGGAATTCAGCCTTTGCGTAAAGTCATTGCTAGATCAGGCGAGATTGAACATGGCGAAATTCTGGCTTCAAGAGCAAGGGAAGCCTTGTTAAACTTGCAAACGAGATTAGAAGCTAACAAGGCTCCAGAACAACTATTGCGAGCATCCAGCAAAGGCGAAGAGGAATCAGATTTACTACTTCGTCCCGCAGGATATGCGCAATCTGCCGAGGAGTCCCTTCTGCGACCGATTGGATTTGAATCGGACGGCCATAAGAGTGAATCCAAGTGACTGAAACTTCAAACAAAATTGTAAACGAAGCAGAAGGTTCAACGAATGTGTCGCGACTTATTGAGGAATATGAAGGTGCCACGGCGGGATACGGACCGCTATTTCCAATATTCATTGCTGTCTTTTGCGGTCTACCTAGTTTCTTAATAGGAATTGCACTTGACCCCAATCTGGATTTCAGGACCATATTTCCACTAATATTGTTTATCTGTATGTGGCTGGCTCACAATCTACCAAATCGAGAAAAGACATTATTGCTTTCTCGATTAGATGCACTCGGTAGAACCAATGACGTACGGGTTATTTCCCTCTTGTTGAAATCCTATAAAATGCCGTTTGCCAAGGGTATTGTTACAGTCTCTAGGGAAGGGCTGAATCGACTCTTACCGTTGGTCAATCCGGAGACTAATCCCTGGCTGTCACAAGAGGAATGGCAGCAATTGTATTCAATTTTGCTCGAAGATAGATTTAGGAATGGAATGAAAGCTTTCAATAGATGGATGCTAATCAAACTAGAAGGACCCGGTAATATTGATCAATCAAAATTGGAGATCAAGTTAGAGATCATAGGTTTGATTGAGCGCATAGATAATCACGAGGGTATTCCGCCCTTGCGTAAAATCATTGAAAGATCAGGACAGAATGAATACGCACAAATTCTGGCTGAACGAGCTACGGATGCGTT
>CAISOI010000906.1 GCA_903886985.1 uncultured Chthonomonas sp. | reverse complement strand
TGCCCGATTTGAAAAAGAGGTTTGTCGATGCTGGTCTGATTATAGAGAGTGCCATTGGATTCTTCGATTGGATTGTGGATGATCCTGAACGACGTAAAGCTGCACTTGTCGAGGCGGCAAGAAACATGGAATTACTGCAGAAAATAGGTGGACTTCGGCTTGCGGCCCCACCCTCCGGTGCGACAGACAAGCCAGACCTCAATCTATATGCCGCTGCAGACCGATATCGAGATCTGCTATTGCTCGGAGACAAATACGGAGTAGTACCCCAAGCGGAGATTTGGGGATTTTCTAAGTGTCTGAATCGTCTGGGGCCCGCTATGTTCATTGCTCTGGAATCCGGACATCCGAATGCATGTATTTTGCCAGACGTATTTCACCTATATAAAGGCGGATCAAATTTCGAAGCGATCAAACTGCTCAGTGGCAATGATTTTCACAATTTCCATATGAACGACTATCCTGCGTCGCCTGGCAGAGACACTATTACGGATGCGGATCGAATATTTCCAGGTGACGGAACCGCTCCCATGATACAACTATTTAGGGATTTGCGAACGATCGGTTATAAAGGTGCACTTTCGATTGAACTCTTTAACCGCGAGTACTGGAAACAAGACCCGCAAGCCGTGGCGACTATCGGACTCTCAAAACTTAAATCTCAAGTTCAGAAGAGCTTGGGTTAGTGGCAGACCTTATGAAACTTGACGTTTGCTGCGACGTGGTTTTCAACTTTCTCTTGGAGCACCAAGAGCCATAGAACCAGAATCTCAACCACTTTATGCCTCTGAGTCGGACAGAGCCAAAGCATTGGCACTTGCACTCAGTGACAGTCAGGTAAGCGTGGCATGGAATGCCGCCCGCGACCTCGCAAAACTGGGCGAGGCGGCACGGTCTGCACTGCCTGAGTTATCTAGAGCCCTGTTAGCGCGTGACGCGACTACTGCTCTTTGGGCTCGCTATGCCATTGCTCAGATAACTGGCGAGAGCGCAAAACATATTCCGTTTCTGATTGAAGCCTTGAGTAACAAATCCAAAGTTTTCCCCGGAATGGCGGCAGCGGCAATCGCTCCGTTTGGTGAACTTGCATCAGAAGCAATTCCATTACTGATTGCCGAACTTGATGATCCAAACCCTGACAATCGGTGGAGCGCGGCAGGAGCGTTGGCACGTATGGGCGATTCGGGCGATGCAGCTATTTCAGCCCTTTTGAAATGTCTCAATGATCCGGATGAAAAGGTGCGTTGGTATGCGGCTTTTGCTATCAGTGAGTTAAATTGTGACGACAGAGAAGCTATCCCGATTTTGATAAGCGCTTTGCGGGATCCAGATGACGATGTCTGCGGGTATTCGGCAATAGCGTTGAGTAAATTTGGTCCTCTTGCAGAGGCGGCTTTACCAGATCTGGAGTGGCTATTGGAATCTGAGAACCCACAGTTGGTGGTTAATATTGCTACCGCGCTAGATAAGATTCATCCGCAAGGATAGCTGATTTACTGAGTCGACTGTTTCCTAAATCCTTGTGGTATGCGCCGTTCATTGGTATTTTTCAAAGGAGAAAATCTTGTTTCATCTTCCACTGGCTATGATAGCTGTGTTGACTGCTTCAATCTCCCCCTCTGATATTTCTTCGAAACAAATCATTGAACGCATAAAAGAGCACGTAGGCGTCACGTGGAAAGAGCCAACGGTAGACACTTTTAAGGCGGGAAACCCGGATTTACCCATTAAAGGCATCGCAGTCACGATGATGTCGACATTGGATGTGTTGGAGCGGGCAGGAAAAGCAGGGTGTAACCTTGTCATTTCGCATGAACCTACTTTCTACGATCATTTTGATAAAACGGATATTTATGAACGCGAAAGTGACGCGGTATATCGTGCCAAGCAGGATGTCATCAAGAAATACGGTCTAGTTGTATTTCGATTTCATGATTACTGGCACATGCGCCGACCGGACGGCATTATGGAGGGCATGGTTAAGCAGTTAGGCTGGGACAAATATCGAAATCCAAAGTCATATAATCTGTTTCGTATTCCTGAAGTCACGCTCTCCACACTGGCAGCAGACATTAAGAAGCGTCTTGGTGCTCATGCAATGCGAGTGGTGGGTGACAAGTCTCAAAAGATAAAATCCATTGGCTTTTCACCCGGAGCAGGGGGATTCGATGGACACAGGAAGCTCCTCCAGGATAATGAAGTCGATGTCCTTGTGGTTGGGGAAGCACGGGAATGGGAGACCGTCGAATATGCCGATGATGCTCATGCGGCTGGCAAACCAAAATCGCTGATCATTATTGGTCATATTCCATCCGAGCTAGCGGGAATGAAAGAGTGCGCCGCCAGTGTACCCGC
>CAISOI010000905.1 GCA_903886985.1 uncultured Chthonomonas sp. | reverse complement strand
GTGGCAAACACCACTATGCTTTTCAAAAATTATTCGTCTCGCATGAAATCGGTCGGAGCAGAACTTATACGGATGGATCCCTTTCCGGGCACAGACATGGTGCATCGCGAAGGTGTAGTTATTGACGGCGCAAACTCCTCCGATTTAAAGATTGATTGGTCCTATGCAGATGAAATGGTGGATGTAATCACCAAAGGCGGAGCGAAACCCCTTTTCACATTTGGTGCCATGCAGACCCGATTAGCATCCACAGAGGGCAGCCGGCAGATGCCGCGCGATCTGAAAGAGTGGACAGGACTTGTTCGGCAGACAGTGCGCCGCTATAACGTGGAACAAAAACGAGGCATTAAATACTGGGAATTGGGCAATGAGCCCGACCGCGCTTCCATGAGCGTAATGGAATGGACGTTGCTATTCCAAACGTTCACAGATGCCGTTCATGCAGAAGATCCCTCGGCAAAGGTTGGCGGTCCAGGAATAAGTGATGCCAACGACAATTGGTTAAAATCAATACTTGGTAAATGTGCGAAGGACAATATCTCTCTCGACTTTATAAGCTGGCATACACACGGGGTAGCCAGCGGCGAGATTCAGAGACAGGCGAGCACTCTGAAACAGTACATTGCGACATTGTCGTTTCAAATGGCGCCGGAATTAATCATCTCGGAGATGACTAGCGGTGCATTTACTTCTGCAGGTTACGATCACCTTGAAGGCGCAACCCAATTGCTGTCGGCATATGAATCTCTTCTTGACAGTGGCATCTCCAAGGTTCTCGTCCACGAATTCAAAGAAGGTAAAGACTTCAGAAATCCCTCCAAAGTGTTCAATGGAAAATCAGGTCTTTTGACCTGGGACGATCAACCCAAGCCGCGATGGAATGCACTTGAACTTCTGGCTGGATTGACCGGAGTTCGCATCGGTACGGGAAGCGAGGATACGGATATCCATGCACTCGCGAGTCGTTCCGGTGGTGAAGTCCATATCTTGCTTTGGCGAGAGGTGCCCAAGAGTGACGAGGCTTCCGCTGGAATCGTTGAGGACGTTCCGGTTAGGCTCCAAGTTAAGTCTGCTCCATGGAATGGTACTGCCAATGCCAAGTTGTGGTCTGTGCCCGATTCCGCCAATGAAAAATCCGTCCCGATGGATCCTCCCATCCAATTCCAGACCAATGGAAAAGACTTTGAAATCCCCGTGGTACTTAAACCGGGCTCCGTGATCAAATTAGATTTGTCGCCTGCTGCCAGCAATAATCTCTTTGCGTCATTGGAGACACCGAGGTATGTCGCCTATGGTGGAGCCACAATTCCAATTACCGCCACGGTGAAAAACGCATCAAACAGCCCGAAATCTTTCAACATGATCTTTTCCAGTCGAACACCCGAATTACAATTGGCGGGAAAGCAGAAGAGCGGCAAGGTGGTTCTCGCCGCTGGGGAAACCAAGGCATTTGCATACACTTTGAAGGCACCACTACTTGGTACCGAGGGTCCACAATGGGTACAGTTCCGAGCGGGTGAGACAGATGCCGCCCTATCGATCAAGATTGCCCCTCCGGTAAGTGCGCGGGTTAGCCCACCACGAGCGGATGTCTACCGATCTGGGGCGGCACCGGATAGTCTGGGGTCCACCTCCAAGATTCGTGTTATCACCGAAAACAAGTCGGACGAACGAATGTCGGTGGGAATAATCTCTGGAAGAAGCGCAGAGACTGTAATTCTTCCTCCAAAGCAAACCGGGGAAGTCATAATGTCCGTGGTCGCTCCATTTAATACTCCTGGCAACTACATTACTCCCGTCGCGGTACGGCTGGGAAACAGAGAATTGACCAGAGTTCCCGTATCAATAGGAGTACCGGCAACTTGCAACTTTATCGCCACTCCTCCCAAAATTGATGGCACACTTTCCGAATGGACTACCGCCACGGCGCTGCCGTTTACCGCGCCCACTGACTCCGCTGGCAAACCGATCTATCCCGGGTTGACTGGCCAAATGTTAACCATGTGGGACGACAAGAACCTCTATTTCGCCGCAGTTATTAATGGTCAGGGATCATCCACCATATTGGCTCCCGCAGAAATGTGGAGGAGTGACTCTCTGCAAATTGCTATAGATACTCGCAGAAATGCCAATATGGATGTGGTCGGATATCGCGAATGGGACTATGTTATCGGAATCGCAAAAGCACGCATCGGTTCGACCATCTATCGATTCCACGGCGGGAAAAATCCTCCCGGTATCATTACTACAGGTAAAGCCGTGGTCAATCGCGTTGGAAATAGATTGGTCTACGAGGTGAGCATTCCCTGGTCAGAACTAGAAATGAAACCGCCAACCCTTGGCGGGATTGTTGGCTTGGCAGCACTGGCAAATAATAATGATGGTGAGGGACGACGGTACCTGGAATGGGCAGGTGGAATGTCTAAGGCGCAAAAACCGAGCCAATTTATTGGGTTGAGGTTTGTGAAGGACTGATTCCCAGCATAAGTTTCCGCGGGTTTACCTGAATCTATTGAAGCGGAATGGCTGTAAGGATAAAGAGCTAATCGGACGACACTAAAAGAACTGATTCTGACTTGGTAGGTCTCAACAAGGTCGCCGAATCGGCATCCACGTTACCCGCAGGACGAAGCAGCGTTTCACTGTCCTCATCATGATTGCTCGATGGTCGTAGTAGATTCCGCGATAATCGCTGCGTCTCAAGGCGTCGATTAAGGCTTTGGAGAGCTGATTGCGCTCGTTCCAAGATGATATGATCGTTCTCGGTCGATGGCTGCATCCTCACGAGCCGGCTCAACACAGTCTGCTCTTTGGTACCCCCAATCCTACCAAACAAATCGATAATTGCAAGGTCTAATGGCAGACTGTCAGAAGTAGAGTTCTTTCTACGCACAATTCCTGCCCGTAGCTTTTCACCCGATTTAACGGACAGTCCCATGACAGAACCAAATGGAAGAATTTCAGATCGCAGAAACTCCATTCTTTTATCACTGAGAACCCCTCCATTCTCAACAGTCACCTTACCTAACAGTCGCACAATTGTTGGCTTCAACAAATTTTTGATTCGTTCTGATGGTGGGCTCTCCAGGATCATTAACATAAACCCGATTGACTGAACGTCTTCTTGTGCAACTAAATGTTCCATGCATTCTTCCTGTTGGCCCTGCATATTATTGACATTCCTTTTGAGTGAAATAAGAACTGATATACATGCAATTACCCAAAATACGACGAACGAAAAGTGGAGTAGGAGAGGACCGATAATGAAAAAGAACCCTATGAAACAAGTGAGACAGAAGCCAACGATACACACGAATGTAATAAAAGTCTTACCCATCAAAGAAACGCGATGTTTTCTGCCAACTTCCAAATAACTCTGAATTAGGGCAGAAGACTCCACATTTCCGTTTACTTCAATCTTGGACATTGACATGTTCCTCAATAGGGATAAGGAGTGTCGATGGATCAGTCATTGAATGCCCGGCGGATCTCAGCAGCGCCTGCGATTCGTCCTGAGTGTTTGAGGATGGTCTCATTAGCCGCTCCCCTGCCTTTTGTTTGGCAACACGTGCGCGGATGAGTTTTACGGCTGTTTCCGCTGGACCTTGCAGTGTTTGGATGTGTGGAGGGGTTGTAACTCGAGTACAAATGCGTTCAATAGCACTCAATTCGCGTTCATCCCCAATCCGACCAAACATTTCCACGAGCCCAACATGCATCTCTTGAACACCGGGTGCCCTGGCTGGTAGTCGAACCAACTGAGTCGCGTTCAATTTCCCATTTTCAAAAGTGATCCCAGAGACATTAGTGTATAGAG
>CAISOI010000904.1 GCA_903886985.1 uncultured Chthonomonas sp. | reverse complement strand
CCGTCTATCCATACTTTCCTATTGGTAGACCAGAAATGATGGATAAGTACGACTTTGTGAGTTTCGGAGTTGAATTCGTAGTTCCAGGTGATCTGTTTCATTTTGGTACTCCAGTTATGCTATCTCATTCCACTACCAATTACTAAAATCCAAGTATGTTCAGAAATGCAATTGTTGGCAGAATGACCACTCCCATTGACGGATTCAAGCAAATTGTTCTTTTCCCCGATAGCCAGGATCGTTTGGCTTGGTCTTATGGCTAGATGGGAGTCTCGTACGACCTTCGAAGTATTGCCGTCCAAGGAAAACAAGTATTTCGTTACAATCCCTTCATCGGAATTGAATTTGCTGTAAAGCTTCACTTTCTTCTTGAAATTGTTGACTACAACCATGTCATAAGATCGGGTGCAGGATACAATCGCCAAATATAAAGGGCACAGTACAAGAAGTTTGAGACCATTGATATGTTTCATCTATCAGTTTCCTTTAGCTCGTCTCCATTAGCGAAAGCTCTGTATGTCACTCTGAGCACCAAATATGCCCGTCCGATCATCACTTTCACCGGGCAGCCGTCAATAAAAAAGTCATAGTCATGAGCCCTATTATCCACAGGCGTCTCATCGAGATACAACTCACCGTCTATCCATACTTTCCTATTGGTAGACCAGAAATGATGGATAAGTACGACTTTGTGAGTTTCGGAGTTGAATTCCTAGTTCCAGGTGATCCGTTTCATTTTATGACTCCAGAAAATGAGTGACAATCAATTGGTTATGAATGATTTGGGTTAGGCAAGGCTAACGAACGCGTTGTAATTTGCCGAGGTTTTCGAGGGCGACGGGATGATTTCTCTGCAGCGCTAAAGCGCGTTGATAGTTATCTTTTGCCTCTTTGACTTGATCATTGTGTTCAGCGGTCAAGCCGAGTCCCACGTACGCTTCCGCGGAGGTCGGGTTCAGTTCCAAACATCGCTTGTAACTGACTTCCGCCTCCGGGAATTTCTCCTGACGGTAGAAAATCGTACCCAGCACAAGATGTCCGCGTGATTTCATGGGTTCTTTTGCAATCAATTTTCGGGCGTAGGTTTCTGCCTCGCCATATCGTCCCTGATGAATCAACGCTTCTGCGAGACTGTGCAGCGCATCCCCCAGTCCGGGCATAGTGGCGACCGACTTTTTCAGCGGCGAAATTGCTTCATCGGGGCGACCGAGTGCAACCAATGTCACGCCAAATCCTTGCAGCGCAAGCGCGGAATCGGGTTGTAATTCCACTGCCTGTTGGTAGAGCTCATTCGCCTGCGCGAGGCGCCCCTGGTTCAAATGACCGCCTGCAGAACTCAAGAGTGCCTGGACATTGACCGGCTTTTGGGGCGCTCCTGCTGCTTCAAGTGCGCTTGCAGAATCACTTCTTGACTTGCGAATAATTCTCGCGACGGTATTTTTGCGGATACGATCGATCTGATCCGCGCAGGCTTGTGCCTCTTTGCGCTGTTTTAGCTGCAGGCAGGCGTCTCGCAGCAATCTCCATGCGGAGGCGGTGTCGGGTTCCAGCTCCACTGCCTTCTTGAAACTGACATATGCATCGGCGTTCTGCCCGGCATTGAAGACCAGGAGACCCGTTGCCATGTGCCCCACTGCGGAATTTCTATCTGCATCTGCCACTTGCAAGAGAAGCTCCTGCGCCCTGGCGACATCTCCATTGCTCAGATAGATGCGACCCAACAAAAAGAGGATGCGGGGATTCTCTGGTTCTCGGCGGAGTGCCTTTTCGGCGAGGGTCTTGGCTTGAACCATCTTGCCGGTATCGTAACGCTCCTGTGCATCGATCAACAGTTCTTGATCTGTATTAAATTGCTTCTTCACGGCGGTTTTTCCTACTTCCTCGGTGCTGATCGCACTATACTCAAAATATGTTTCTCAATGGTGATTGTACCGGATTGTCCTAATCCTCTACCGGCGGGCACTATTTGAGTGGAACCTGAGGCAGATTCAAATTCGTACTTTTGACCGTATGGACCATAATCTTGTAATATTCCGCTAATCTATTTTTGTCAAACGCACCCAGGAGAGACACTATGTCAGCAATACAATCGGGCCTTTCTCGTCGCGACCTACTTCGTAATATGGGGATAATTGCCGGAGCATCCCTGCTGTCCACTGAACTGCTCTCTTCTCCCGCCGCCGCCAAAACGTATCTGGAACAGGGCGGGGACCTCACCTCCAGCAAACTGGCGGACAACCTCTATCTTATTGATGGTGGCGGTGGAAATGTGGCTGTCCTTACCGGTGAGCGCACGGTGGTCATCGATTCGAAACTGAATACCGTGACGAAGCCATTGATTGCCGAAATCAGCAAGGTTGCCGGGAAACAGACCAGCATCTTGATCAATACTCACTGGCATTTTGATCATGTGGGAAGTAATGTTGCGCTCGGCGAGGCGGGAGCCACCATTATCGCGCATGAAAACACTCGAACCAGATTGAGCACGGATCAAACGGTCGAATTTCTCAACAGTAAATCCCCTGCACTCGTGAAACCTGGGCTGCCAGTTATCACGTTCAAAGACAGCCTGTCGTTATACGAAACTGGGGAGACTATCCGCCTGACGCATGTTGCCCCAGCACACACTGACACCGATATTTATGTCCATTTTGAAAATGCCAACGTCCTTCACTGCGGGGATCTCTATTTCAATGGTCTCTACCCCTTCATTGATTATTCGTCCAAGGGATGGATCGGTGGAATGATTGCTTCCGCTGACAAGATATTGGGCGTTGTGGATGCGAATACCAAGATCATCCCGGGGCATGGACCAGTGTCTGATAAAGCGACCCTGAAGAGCTTCCGAGATATGTTGGAAGGTGTTTATGCAAACGTCGATAAAATGGTTAAAGCCGGAAAGAGTGAAGCGGAAGTTATTGCCGCAAAACCGACGGCGCAGTTCGATGCGAAGTGGGGAAATGGATTCATGAAGCCTGAT
>CAISOI010000903.1 GCA_903886985.1 uncultured Chthonomonas sp. | reverse complement strand
TGAACCACTTTTGAGCGAAATCGTAATTGTCCCTCTCCATCTCAATCCAAATCCGCCTTTGAGAATGAGGTTCGCTTCCGTTGGACTATTTTGGACCTGCATCTCTTCCATGCGAAAAACTTCCCACCATGGATTTTGCGAGCCTTCGCCGGAATAGATTTCGGAGATTGGTGCTCCTACGGCAGCTTTTCTCCATCCATCCACAGAATGCGTCGACAGCGAAAGCATAACAACGTTTGTATCAGAGTTAATAATTCGTGCTCTGATATGTTCATTTTGAATGACACCACTTTCTTCGCCCGCGGATGCTATCGGTTTTACAGAAACATTGTCCTTGTCAACGGAGATATCGGATTCGACACGAGGAATTGCTATTACATTGCTGACAGGAAGTTCACCGGGAGAATCCAAAACGAACGAGGCTACGAGCGGACCAGAAGTTCCATTGGGAATAACCTTCCACTTGTAGGTGAGACTCGCACCCTGTGCCAGGGAAGTGATGCGTGGAATTGTGTCCCCATTTCCATAATCTAATCCTGTAAGACAGGACATTCTCCCTGTCAATGTCTTAGTGACCGGCGCTGAACCCACATTTTTAATGGTAGCGACCAGAATAACGCTTTCACCCGGAACCACGTAGGCTTTGGATGGAGAAAAGGATTCGATGATCACTTTTGCTTCTTCGTGGTTTTGGTGTGTCACAAAGTTCAGGTTCGAAACAATTGGTCGGCACGACAATACCGAACCCACCAAGACCGCTGAAAATGGGATTAAAAACCTCAAACCCTATGCCTCAAAATCTACAGCAATGATATCGGCTAGAATGGGGCGAATAAATTCTACGACGACAGCCTGATGCGCAGGATGAGGTTGATATGCCTCCAGTGCAGCTTTACTCTCTAGCCTTACTACTAAGCCAGTTGTGAATCCCTGTCCTCGGTCTGTAAAGTTCTCGCCAACCTCTAACCCGAGAATTCCGGGTACTGAACTCGCAAGACCCCGTAAGGCAGTCTTCGCAGACTCAATTAGCTCGACTGAAGTGCCGTCTTTCCACTTAAAAATCACAATGTGTACAACGTTCTTATCCATTAAATTATTTCCTGTATTCCTTTTGCTGTAATGTTTGCCACTATTACGCCGCGACTATCCTTTAACTTCGGTACGACAACACCTGCAAGCCGTTCGTCGGAGGCTTCTGTTTCCGTGATCCAGCCCGCATTCAGTAGCACCTGAATGGAAAATGGACCCAGTGCGCGTGGATTTCCATCGATAGTCTTTATGGCTATTCCTTTGCCCTGCCCCGACATACCGAAGCAGATTAGACCTTCTGCCCCTGTTTTGCCGATGATTCTGCCCTGAGTAACTTGCATCACTCGAACATCGGGCCAGTTTTCGCCACCTATCAACTCAGGATATCGACCCATTACATACGGAATTCGCGACCACTTTTGATCACTCTCGGTTATCTTTGCGAAACTTCTTGCCATCTCCGCCAGCGTCATTCCGAACGTCGGTACTCCGCAACCATCGGTTGCAATCTGCATATCATTAGCAGCACTAAATTCCTGAATTAGATCCGCGACGTACTTTTCAATTGGATGGTCAGGTAATTCATAACCCACAAGATCCGCATTCAGCAACTTTGCACCCAAGAGCAATGCTGAGTGATTGCCGGAGCAACCGTGCCTCAACGGAGAACCGTTCTCCCCGACCGGCCCGCATATCAGATCATCGGGAAGGAAACCAGACAATGCGAGAACGGAAGCTGCTAATGCGGAATGTCGCGGCGTTCCGGGATGAGAGGCACAGCAAATAGCCAATTCTTCATCACTTAGATTGAGTATTTCAGCGCCATCCAACAGCACTAAGGGTAAAGCTTGCAAAGGTTTGGCACTGGACCGCATGGTCGTTACAAAGTCGGGATCACCATATTGTCGGATCACGCCTTGGTCGAGTGTGAATTCAACAGCGTGCCCCGAATGGATAGTCTCAAGGATAGATCCACGCGTGACATCGGCAGTCAAATGATGAAACTTGTGAGGGATGGTCATGTGATTTGAAGAAGTCAAAATTTCGTTCCAACAAAGCCGTTAATAGCCAATTATACCTTCAGCAAACTGAATGGTAAGCACATGTACGAGTCTCCTCACCCCACGTTTGGAAGGAAGCATCCCGCGCAATGGTGAAAAAGACTGCATGAACAATTGGATAGGTCTGCCCGTTGCATAAAATAAGAGGTAAGTCTTCTAGAGCTGGAAGTGCCATTGGATCTGCGGCGATCATGCGACCACCGCTGTATATTCCCGAAGTCCCCTCAAGATATTCCGCGCAACTTACCCGGGTAAGAACAGACGAGCCACTCGAACAGTTAGACGTAGTTTTGGTATGTGATACGATGTCACGTGTAAACGGCTTTGCTGCGGCTTGGGCAAATGTCGTCGCCATAATCGTAGGTGATCAAGATGTTGAGTCTGTCCGAACAAACATCCCCTCTCTAGTGGTTCCCGTCGATCTACTTTCTGTGATAGAAGACGACGTGGTTATATTGTTAGATGGTCAACGACAGACAGCTTTTGTTGAGCCCGATCCTGTACTAATCGCCCAATTTCAGAGCGAACACAACAAGCTCAGCCCAAGAATACGAATTTTTCTGGATGAACAGGATCAACATGCGATCACTGTCGATAGAGTGCGCGTCAATGTGGCTGCGTATATCTCGAGCGAAGATACTTCGAAGGCAATTCAGAGTGGGGCTGACTTTTTATACTCTGTATCACCGTCACATGTATACGAAATCCTAACATCCCCAGTTGGCAAGCCAATAACTCTCCAAATTGACCTGAACGATCTGGAAATTGACATTCTGCTTCAGGCTGCCGTCCTCAATGATTTGACAATTGTCGTGCCAATATCGGATGAGAATCTTACCATGAGCAGCATTCATGAGGAGTTTGAAAACATAAACGAAGAGATGCTCTCCGATGACATCATTGGTTCGATTCCAAAGTTTGCACGAAAAATCGACCTACTTCAGGAATTCAATTATGATGAAATGGGAACGGAAGCCACCCGAATCATACTGGATTTAGAGTTCTCTGGAATCATGGATGGCGAAAAGGCGATTGAATGGATTGACTACGTTGCAAGGGAATGTATCTCGCGCGGTTTGAAACTTGAAGTTATTGTTCAGAATGGCGACTTGCTTGAAATTGAAATGGCCCTCTGCTTTGGTGCCACCACTGTGATAGTTGAGCCGGAATACGTTCAGATGGTTAAAGGCTTCGCCAATTCTTTGAACCTTACTGAGGCACGACAAAGGCATTTTAGCAACAACGAAAACAACTTGCAAACAGGCGAGTAAATACGAAAGGATCAGATTTCCTGCCAAGTATACATGAGTCTGATTTGGTCACTATCGAACGAGTTGCATTTCAAAAACACTGAATGTGTTAAACTACTTCCTAATAAATAGCTATGGTTAGGATCTATATTGACGGTTCCGAATTCAGGGATCGTCTTCGCTTAAGAAAGGCACGGATTTGAAAAGAACCCTTCACTACATATCCCTATCGTTGCTTGCGGTATCCATTGCATCCGCATCCGCAAACGCACAAAAAGCCATAAAAATTAATCTGGACGACATTGATCAAAAGGGTGCGTCCAAAATGGGCTACTTCCCTGTTCAAGTAAAGTTGTCCGATACCAAACCCAGCGGCATCTTAAAAGAGCCTATTTACGTTTCGACACCCAAATATGGAACCGTCACTCTCGGCGATGGAAAAGGTTCTACCTACACAATCGTAGTTGATGAGCCTAAAGACGCAGAATTTAAGATTTACGTTGACGTAAATCACAATGGCGATTTGACAGATGATGGTGATGGCAAGTGGTCGAAAAGAAACGATAACAATGGCCGTGTTATGTACGGTATTAACAGCTACACCTTGAATGCCAGCTATTCAAAAGGGAAGATGGTTCCTTACACCCTAAATTTCTACCGATTTGTCGGCCAAGACTATCTGCTTATGTATCGCTCTGCCGCAAGAACAGGGGTTGCCAATATTGACGGCAAACAACACAAGATAAAGCTCATTGAAAATGACGCCGACGCTCTTTATTCCAAGCCACTCGACGATGCTGGGAAACCTGCTAAGGGCGGAGTTGCTGGCAAACCAGTCTGGTTGGCTATTGACCAAAATGACGACGACAAGTATGGTCTTATCGTCGATATCCGCTCCCCATTCAAGTTGAACGATGTTGCTTACGAAGCTGAAGTTAATAATGACGGATCGCAGGTAAAACTGACTGGCACGAAGAGAGCCGTCGCAGACAAGCCAAAGGCTCCAGTAGCAAAACCATTGCTGGCAGCTGGTACCGTCGCTCCTGATTTCGTATCAGAGGCATACGGCGGCGGAGAATGCAAATTATCCGACTTCAAAGGCAAGATTGTTATTCTCGACTTTTGG
>CAISOI010000902.1 GCA_903886985.1 uncultured Chthonomonas sp. | reverse complement strand
TGCTTACGAATTTCCGAACCATCCAGAATAGAATTAAGCGTTTAGAAGAGCTCAACCAGATGGAAGCAACTGGAATCTTCGAGAAGTTAACGAAGAAAGAAGCGGCGCTGCTTACGGAAGAGCGGGACAAGTTGGAAAGATATCTTGGTGGCATCAAAACAATGCCCAAATTGCCAGATGTCATTTTCATTGTCGACTTGAAGAAAGAGCGTATTGCGCTTGCAGAAGCCAGAAATCTGGAAATCCCGGTTGTTGCAATAGTTGACACCAACTGCGATCCTGATGAAGTGGACTATGTAATTCCTGGTAATGATGATGCTATCCGAGCAATCAAGTTGATCTCCAATAAGATTGCAGATGCTGTCATCGAAGTGAAACAGGCAGAATGGGATCGCGACGCAGCTGAATTGGCAGGTACCGATGAAGCAGTAGTGGCTGCAATCAACGGAGCAGACTCGGTCTTCCTTGCTGAAGGCGATGATGAATATGCACGGATGGCAGCGGAAGCTGCTGCAATATCCGCAGCTGTAGTTGCAACGCCAGCCGAAGCGGCAGTAATAGAAGTCGTTGAAACGGCAGTTGCCACGGAAGCGGTTCCCGCAGTTGAAGCTCCCGTTGAAGAAGTTCCAGCCGAACCAGTTGCAGAACCTGTAGCGGAAGTGACGGCAGAGCCAGATTCAGTACCTGAAGCAACTGCTTCAGAAGCAGTAGCTGAAGAAGAACCAACAGTAAAATCTGAGTAGACTTTGATCGAGGGTTGTGGGTAGGCAGTTGAGCCCGGTCCAACCGATCTCAACGGGTTACTTGCGACCCTCATTTTATTTAGGAGTTTAGTAATGGCACAAATTACAGCACAGATGGTCAGCCAGCTTCGCGAGCAGACCGGCGCTGGAATGATGGAATGTAAGAAGGCGCTCACTGAGGCAGAAGGCGATATCGAAAAAGCACGAGATATTCTGCGCGCCAAAGGGCAGGCGGGAGCAACCAAACGTGCGGGACGAGCCGCCGCCGATGGAGTAGTCGCTATTCAAGATACTGAGCTTGCAGTTGCTCTTATCGAATTGAATTCCGAAACCGACTTTGTGGCCCGCAACGAAGAGTTTCGTGCTTTGGCCCATGAAATTGCATCTGCTGCAGCAAATACCGAACACGGATCTGTGGACGAGTTGTGGGACGTTAAGCTTGCAAATGGTGCGACAATTCGCACGAATGTTGACGATGCACTTGCAAAATTGCGAGAAAACCTGATTTTGAAGCGAACAGCGCGAATTGCTAAGACTGGCAACAACATCATTGGTCAGTATATCCATCGTGTCGATAACAAGACGGGTGTTCTGGTGGAGCTTACCGGCGGTCCCGAAAATGCAACATTGGTGGACCTTGCTAAGGGTATCGCAATGCACATTGCAGCCAACAAGCCGACCTATTTAAAGCGTGAAGACGTCCCTGCTGGAGAAGTTGAACGAGAACGAGCTGTCCTCGCCGAGAAAACTCGTAATGAAGGCAAGCCAGAAGCCGCAATCGAGAAGATCGTCGAAGGCCGACTTGGCAAGTTCTACGAGCAGATTTGTCTCTTGGAACAGCCTTATGTCCGTGAACCAAGCAAGAAGATTGGTCAACTTGCCGGAGAACTCGGCTCAGAGGTTCTTAGGTTCGAACTGTTCATCGTAGGTCAGGAGTAACAAAAATGTCGACGCCGCGATGGCCGCGCATATTGCTCAAACTCTCCGGTGAAATGTTTGCCGGAGAAAGAGATTTTGGATTTAACCCACCCACAATTAAAGGTATCGCCTCCGAAGTGGCAAGTGTTCACTCGTCTGGGGTTGAGACTGCTATTGTCGTTGGCGGTGGGAATATCATGCGTGGGGCCATCGCAGCGGAGTCTGGAATGGACCGAGTTGCAGCCGACTCTATCGGAATGCTGGCAACAGTTCAAAATGCATTGGCACTGCAGGATGCTCTGGAGAAATTGGGTGTCGATACCAGGGTGCAGACTGCGATAGCAATGTCGACCTTAGCGGAACCATTCATTCGGCGACGCGCTATCCGTCATCTTGAGAAGGGGCGCGTGGTCATTCTTGCCGCAGGTACCGGTAATCCTTATTTTTCCACTGATACCGCCGCAGTATTGCGGGCGTTAGAAATTAAGGCTTCTGCAGTGTTGAAAGCAACAAACGTAGACGGAGTCTATGATAAGGATCCAAACAAGTTTTCAGATGCAAAGCGATTTACCGAGCTGGATTATCGATATTGTATTGAAAATCGTTTAGGCGTAATGGATATGACCGCCTTTACGATGTGTGAAGAGAACAATCTTCCAATTGTCGTGTTTAACCTTGGTGACGAGGGCAATGTCCGTAGAGTTGTCTTTGGAGATGAGATAGGGACTGTAGTTAGAGGAAAGCGATCATGATACAAGAAATATTGGCTGAAGCTGAAGAAAAGATGAAAAAGAGTTTGGATGCTACTCGGCATGAATTCTCATTAATTCGAACGGGTCGAGCAAATCCTGCCATCCTTGAGCATGTGGTCGTTAGCTATTATGGTTCTGATCTGCCAATTCGTGACGTGGCAACGATCACTGTTCCTGAACCTCGCCAATTGCTCATCACACCATTTGACAAGGGGGCGCTTCCTGCGATTGAAAAGGGGATACTTAAGTCTGAACTAAACCTCACACCGAACAGTGACGGTATTGTAGTCAGAATTAACATTCCACCGCTGAACGAAGAGCGACGCAAAGAGTTCATTAAGGCACTTCACAAGAAGGCTGAAACTGGTCATGCAGCGATGCGAAACATTCGCCATGACGCTAACAACCATCTCAAGGCACTTACGAAAAAGAAAGAGATTGGTGAGGACGAGGAAAAGCGAGCGACTGACAAGGTACAGAAATTTACTGACCAGTATATCGGGGAGATCGATAAAGCGAAAGCTCATAAAGAGCATGAGCTGATGGAAGTTTAGGCAAGAGAAGTATAATATTTAGAGCCGGAGGAAACATCCTCCGGCTTCACTATTTGGGTCCAAAGGTACTATCCGGTTAAATTAGAATGTCTTCCCGAGTAAAACTGAATATATCTGACACACCGTTGAACCCGGCAAATATGCCGCAGCATGTTGCCATTATAATGGACGGCAATGGCAGGTGGGCGCACGCAAGAGGACAGCGCCGTCGAGAGGGCCATTTTCAGGGGTATCTGGCGTTAAAGGATACTGTGTATGCGACAGATGATCTCAAAATTCCCTACTTGACAGTCTACGGGTTCAGTTCGGAGAACTGGCGCCGTCCTTCAGAGGAAGTTCATGGCCTTATGGACCTAATGGCGACCGCCATCCATGCTGAACTTGATGAGTTGATGGAAAATGACATTCGTGTAAGGGTTCAGGGAAGACTTCACGAGATTCCGGAGCACACCCGTCTGGCGTTTGCAGAAGCGGTTGAACGCACCTCTGCGAATGCCCGACTAACCTTCACACTCGCAATCAATTACGGTGGACGGGCAGAAATCGTTGATTCCGTGAAACAATTGGCAATTCAGCTTCAGTCGGGTGCGTTAACAGCGGATGCCGTCACCGAAGAATTGATCTCAAAAAACCTCTATTGGCCAGATCATCCTGATCCCGATCTCTTGATTAGAACGGCAGGCGAAAAGCGGCTCTCTAACTTTCTCCTCTGGGAAACGGCTTATAGTGAAATCCACATAACCCCAACTTTATGGCCCGACTTTAATGCTCAGTCACTTATCATCGCCATTTCTGACTATCAGTCACGCGTTCGCAAGTTCGGTGCCGTCTTGGAGGCGTAGGGAAGCAGTAATCCAACCTATCAACGCATTGAACTAATGGTGAGTTAATGGGAAGAGTACATTATATGTTTATAGCAAGCCAAATGGTGGCTTGCATTATTATAAATGTATAGACTGAAAAAGGACACTATTAATGACTGCGCCCATTTTGAATTACCCGCCTGCTATTGTTTCTGAACTCGACGAAGTTAAGTTTCCACTCTTTACGGCCATCTCCGAACCGAGCCGTCCTTTGACATGCGGCTGCGGGCATTGGTTGCACGCCGAAGACATGGTTTCCTATCAAGAACGCGTATTGAGAGGTAAGCCTGGCTCCATTTATGTTAAGACCAGCTGTCCTAAATGCCAGATGGTTTCAGAACACTACGTTAAGAGAACTGTTTAGCTTCAATTTGACATTCGCTTCTTAAAATAGGTATAATTTTTGTGTTCGGACGGCAAGAAATTGCCGTCCGTTTTTGCTGATTGTTGCATAGTCAACTATCATGTTTGAATCAACATTGACAACCATAAAAGTTGTTGTTACAATGCGGGTGAACCGTTCTGCGTTCATATCCCGCTTTCTTTGTTTGACTATATCCAATATGCCATCTCAGTTGCCACCCGATAAAAAACGCTCGTCACCGACGAATCCTTCTTCTACACGACGCTCTCCATTTGAGCGTTCGCTGTTGGATGAAGTACAGTTTGTAAAGGGTGTTGGAGCGGGTTATGCGGTTATATTGGACAAGCTTGGAATACGAACAGTTTATGATCTCCTAAGATATTCACCTCGCGCTTATGAGGACCGAACGCGGCTTAAATCTATTCGCGAACTGGTTCCCGGAGAGCCAGCTACCGTCCTTGCACATATTGTGGACGTTGAAAACAGTGCCACGTCCCGCAAGCGTATGATTATTACGCGAGTGGTGCTGAAGGATGATTCCGGTGGTCATATTTCGATGATCTTCTTTCAGCAACCGTCGTTGGAGAAGCGGTTTCAAGTGCTGAAGGCAAGAGGAGTTCGTCTTTTCGCATACGGAACTCCAAAAATCAATATGTTTGATGGGTTTGAGCTCGAGAATCCAGCCTATGAGGAGCTTGATGAAGAGCGCGATCTTCTGAGTTCAAATAGGATAGTTCCAGTTTATGGTCTTACGGACGGCATAGTTCAACAGAGATTGCGGCAGATTATGGACAACGCACTAAACTTTTTTCTGTCATCCGTTGACGAAAACTTACCGGACCAAATAGTTGCTGGAAACAAGCTAATGGATCGGCGTGACGCTTATCGCAACATACATTTTCCGGCAGATTTCGCTTCCTTGAATCTGGCGAGGCGACGACTGGTATTTGAAGAGTTCTTCTTGCAGCAGATAGTTTTGGCACGTCGAAGAGTTAACCGCGGAATTGATAGGCAGGGCAAAGTCTTCATAGTCGATCGAGATCGCCTTCAGGGAGACCTCAAGCAAATCCTGCCGTTTAGTCTGACCCAGGGCCAGCAGGTTGCTATCAGTGACATTGCAGAGGACCTTGCTAGTGGCAAAGTCATGAATCGTATGGTCCAGGGTGATGTTGGTTCCGGAAAGACCATTGTTGCACTGGCTGCCATTTTGATGGCGGTCGAAAACGGTTACCAGACTGCTTTAATGGCTCCTACTGAAATACTTGCTGAGCAGCATTCATTAAGTTTGTCTAGATTGCTCTCACCTCTTGGCATCCACGTAGGGTTGCTTAAGGGTAGTTCCCGCCAGAAAGCCAGAGTAAGCGTCTTAGAGGGCTTGGCAGGTGGAGAGTTACAGGTCGTTGTTGGGACCCATGCGCTAATTCAGGACACGGTACAGTTTTGTAACCTAGGACTGGTAATTGTTGATGAACAACATAGATTTGGCGTATTACAACGACAAGCGCTGCACAAAAAAGGGGTTTCCCCACATATCCTGGTGATGACCGCTACGCCCATTCCCAGAACATTGACGATGACGCTTTACGGCGATTTAGATACGAGCCTAATTAAAGAATTGCCTCCAGGGCGAAAACCGATCAAGACCCATTGGAAGAGAGGCGCAGAAGTACAGGCCGTTTACAGGTCAGCTGCGTCATTGATTGAGCAGGGACGCCAAGTTTATATTGTCTGTTCGTTGGTTGAGGAATCGGAAAAATTGGAGGCGAAGGCAGCGACACAGCTTGCTGAACACATTCAAACAGAGGTGTTTCCCAATCACAGAGTAGGACTGTTACATGGCCAGCTTAGTTCAGATTTGAAGACAGAGGTCATGAAGCAGTTTGCGGCAGGGGTAATTGACATCCTAGTTTCGACAACGGTTATAGAAGTTGGAATAGATGTCGCAAATGCAACAGTTATGATCATTGAGGATGCTGATCGATTTGGACTAGCGCAATTGCATCAGTTACGAGGTAGAGTCGGACGTGGGGAGCATAGTTCTTACTGTATTTTGCTGGGAGATCCAAAGTCGGAGGAAG
>CAISOI010000901.1 GCA_903886985.1 uncultured Chthonomonas sp. | reverse complement strand
GCACTGCTATGCGATGGCACCGGATCTGGAACAGCAGGATTTAATGGTGTTTCATTTCGACAAAGATTTTCATGTCTCGCCGTTTATGCCGATGGATCAAACCTATAAATGGAGCTTTTCGAAACCCCTCGATTCGCTTGAAGTCCAGATGGTAAACATGGATGGTCCTACTGCGATCTTTAGCGCTGGAATGCGACTGCGCCGATTGCCGATTACGGGTCTTTCGCTGGCACAAAATATTATTATGTTTCCATTTTGCACCGGTAAGACATTAGCGGGAATCTACTGGCAGGCACTTCGTCTCTGGCGAAAAGGCTGCCGATATTTTCCACATCCCAATAAACTAAACCAAGGAAAGATTAAGAATGAGATCAACCCGGGCAGGTGAATCGGTTCTTTCAAGACAATCCGATAATCCATTCGACCGAATTGCAAGAAATTCGGTCTTTGCTCACCTTCGGAATATTACCGAAGGAAAATTGACTGTTTGCGATCCACTTGGCGAAATGGTTTTTGGCGACACTTCTGCCAACGCGGATGTCTCTTCGCGCTTGAGTATCAATGACCTGCGGTTCTATCGGTTGGCTGCTCTTCGTGGCGGACTTGGTATTGCCGAAGCCTATATTCAGGGGTTATGGACTTCTGATGACATTGCCGCTACCTTTCGCATGTTCGTTCGGCGAATTGGTAAAGAGGCGGTCATAGAACGGGCAATTGCATGGCTCTTCAGCACTCCCATAAATCTGGAGTATCGCTTTCGCCGCAATACCCGCGAAGGCAGCCGCCGCAATATCAGCGAACATTATGACCTGGGTAATGATCTCTTCCAGCTCTTTTTAGATGAGACCATGACCTACTCGGCGGGTATTTTCGAAACGCCTCAATCCTCTCTGCGCGAAGCCTCTGTCGCCAAGTTGGATCGAATTTGCCAGAAATTGCGATTGAAGCCTGAACATCACATTGTGGAGATCGGTTCAGGATGGGGAAGCTTTGCCATCCACGCCGCATCGAATTATTGCTGCAAAGTGACCACAACCACGATCTCAAAAGAGCAGTTTGAACTCGCACAACAGCGGGTCAACGAAGCCGGTCTCGCCGACAAAATCACAATTCTGCTCACTGATTATCGCGACCTCAAAGGTCAGTATGATAGGTTGGTTTCTATCGAAATGATTGAGGCGGTGGGTCACAATTTCCTAGGATACTTCTTTGCACAATGCGATGCACTGCTTAAGCCGAATGGTGCGATGTTGGTTCAGGCGATTACTATGCCCGACCAAAGTTACGGTCGCTATTTGCGTTCCGTAGATTTCATCCGCTACTTTGTCTTTCCCGGCTCCAACTGTCCCTCGCGTACCGCGCTTCTGAACGCTGCGACTGGCTCCTCAACATTGCGTCTCAACCAAATGGAGGAGATCGGTCCTCATTATGCAACCACCCTGAACCGGTGGCGTGAGAACTTCATGTCGCAACTCGAAAGCGTGCGAGCACTCGGCTATTCCGATGAATTTATCCGGCTGTGGGAATTTTATCTTGCCTATTGCGAGGTCGGTTTTTCCGAGAGGCACGTGGGGGATGTCCAGATGCTCTTTGCCAAATCCGGCTATCGCGAAGAACCGCTTCTTCCACCTCTGCGGGTCCCCAATTCATGACTCCCTTTATGCAGGCAATAATCGTCTGGGCGGTCATGGCATTGGTCATGTCTGTGCTTTGGAATATCCAGAACCGTACGAGAAACGCGGGAATTGTTGACGTTGCGTGGGCGTTCGGCACCGGTGCCACGGGAGCGGTTTTCGCACTGCTGGCAGACGGAAATCCTATTCGCAGGGGATTGGTGGCGACTGTCGCACTCTGCTGGGGAATTCGCCTCGGGCTGCATTTGGCACATCGCGTCGCCAGTGAACCGGAAGACGGTCGATATACCGCTGCGCGAGAAAAATGGGGCAAAAATGAAGCCCGAAATATGTTCGTATTTTATCAAATTCAAGCAGCGTGGGTAGTTCTCTTTGCCCTACCTATGTTGGCTGCAGCAAACAACCGAATGAGGGCATTCGGCTGGATCGACGTGG
>CAISOI010000900.1 GCA_903886985.1 uncultured Chthonomonas sp. | reverse complement strand
TTTGATGATATCAATGGTGCACTTCTAAATGAAGACTTAGACGTCGATCAAATTGAAGAGATTTTTCAAGCATTAGATGATGCTGGCATCCAGATTGTGGATAAGGCAAAGGGTCCAGAATCTACAAACGAAGGCACTTCGGCCGATACTCCGGAGCTGTCATCTGATGATGAGCGTATTCTTGAAGCCTCCACTAAATATCTACAGGACCTCGCGCCCATCGAGTCTTTGCCGCTTGAGGATTCAATCCGAATGTGGCTGCGCGAAGTGGGTAAGCGACCTCTTATATCTCTGGAACGCGAGTTGATCCTTGCCGAACGCATTGAGTCGGGCGATAAGGCGGCTTATGCCGAACTGACAGAAGCAAATCTTCGCCTAGTTGTCTCCATTGCAAAACGTTACAGCGGCCGCGGAATGTCCTTTCCAGATCTTATCCAAGAAGGAAATATTGGCCTCATACGTGCAGTGGCGAAATACGATTATCGTAAAGGCTACAAATTTAGCACCTATGCCACCTGGTGGATTCGACAAGCAATAACCCGAGCCATTGCCGATCAAGCGCGGACCATTCGTATACCTGTACACATGGTCGAGAGCATCAACAAAGTCATTAGAGTTACCAGTCAACTCGTACAAGAACTCGGTCGAGAACCAACGGTGGAAGAGCTTGCACGTGAGTTGGAAATGCCACTCGACCGCGTCAATGAAATTATGCGGATTGCACCGGAGCCACTCTCGCTCGAAACACCTATCGGTGAGGAAGAGGACAGTCACCTATCCGACTTTATCCAAGACCATGAGGCAGTTTCGCCAAACGACGCTACGGACCGACTAATTCTTCGTGAAAAGCTGGAAGAAGCACTCGAAATGCTCACCGCAAGGGAGCGCGAGGTTCTCTCGATGCGGTTTGGTTTAGAAGATGGTTGCGCCAAAACTTTGGAAGAGGTCGGCAAGCACTTCAAACTAACCCGCGAGCGAATTCGGCAGATAGAATCGAAAGCTCTGAAGAAACTCCGCCACCCCGCTCTAAGTGGTATGTTGAGAACCTACGTAGAGTAACGGGTGAGTGTTGAGTAATGGTTTTTTTGGATTGCCCACGCCAATGATAGACGGGGACATTTGACGAATAATCCTCTTGATGTGGGTTTTCTGATCACTTGTCACACGCCTAATGCGAGCTTAACTCTCCTGCGGAATACGGGAAGCTTCTATGCCTGCTCGATCTAACATAAGCGAACTCAGTGCGCTCGTCCACACTCTTGTAAAGTGGTCCGCGCTGGGTGGATTCGTGGGAGTTGTTTCGGGATCTGCTTCCGCAGTTTTTTTACTTTCTCTCACTTGGGCGACCTCATTTCAAGCCAACCACTCATGGTTATTGTTTCTACTTCCAGTTGCCGGTATCGGCATATCCTTGGTCTATTCCAATTGGGGGAAGAGCGTAGAAGGCGGGCAGAACCTTCTGCTGGAAACAATTCACAACCCCGAGGCAGCGATCCCGTTTCGAATGGCTCCTCTCATTTTGCTCTCTACTATCGTCACGCACCTCTTTGGAGGCTCAGCGGGTCGAGAGGGAACCGCTGTTCAAATGGGCGGCACACTTGCAACCTTAGCCAAAGGTCTATTTCGGCTTTCCAACAGTGATCATCGGATATTGATTATGAGCGGCATAAGTGGGGGATTTGGATCTGTATTTGGTACTCCCCTCGCGGGAACCGTCTTTGGAATTGAAGCGATCACTGTGGGCAGGTTGAGTTATGAAGCCCTCATCCCCTGCTTTGTCGCCAGCGTGATCGGAGACATTGTTTGCCGGAGTCTGGGAGTTCATCACACCCATTTGACTGTCAACACCATTCCCGTCCTATCCTCAAAAGTCTGGCTCGCTATAGGTGTTGCTAGTGCGTTGTTTGCCTCTTGTAGCAGGCTCTTCATTGGGGCCACTCGTTTTGTTGCCAACCTTTCACAACAGTTCATCAAACCGGACTGGATGCGGCCATTTGTTGGTGGCGTAATCCTCATAGGATTGACTCTCTCCGTGCATTCACGTGATTACAACGGTCTAAGTCTAGGATTAATCTCACAGTCGTTTACTCCTCAGGGTGTCCTGCTCGGTGCTTTTGCACTCAAGATACTCTTCACCGCAGTCACTCTTGGAACAGGTTTCAAAGGTGGAGAAGTCACGCCACTCTTCTGTATTGGTGCCACATCAGGTGCGGCATTTGCCCAAATAACTGGGCAGCCAACCGCATTCTTCGCCGCTTTGGGATTTGTTGCCATTTTCGCGGGAGCGGCAAACACTCCCCTTGCGAGCACATTGCTGGGAATCGAACTATTTGGTGCCCAAATGGCAGTACCGATTGCTGCCGCTTGTATCATTTCTTACATTCTCTCCGGTCACCGAGGAATCTATCAATCCCAACAAATCCACACGACAAAGTCCCAATCGGTCCAAATTTCACAGGGGCTGGAGTTACGGAAAGTGGGGTTAGATTCCCTAAAAATTCATCGCCACGGAATCGGTCGAATTTTGGCGCGACGACGCAAGAATCGCTGATTCTGGGATTGTAATTCATTCTCTCCAAATTTGCCTCCATACGATCCGAAGATACGGCATTGATTTTGCAAGATTCCGGGTTAACTCGTGCTCAAAAGGTTTACTTTTGACCGATTTTCTGCTATAATAAATGATTAGAGAAATCTTGTTCCCAAGGTATTTTTAGCCTTGGAATGAGGGGGGATCGGCACCAGTTATGGCGGAAAAGAAGAAGCCCAAAGAGTTCAATCTGGAGGCGTCTGACGAGGTCGAAGTAGACGTTCAACCACGCGAACAGATTGATGACATTCACGATCT
>CAISOI010000899.1 GCA_903886985.1 uncultured Chthonomonas sp. | reverse complement strand
GGAAACCTCAGCTCGTTGCGCTGTTGGGGCGCGCGGACAGACATCTATCTGATACACTCTTATTGAATTTGCTCTCCACCCCATGAGGGTTGGGGCGCGCGGACAGACATCTATCTGATACACTATTGCCGTTCGCCGGCAAGCAAAAACTGAGATCAAAAGGACCAGAAATAGTTCAGAAAAAACTGAGCTGTTCTGGTCCTTTCTCTGTCATTACCTCGGATTTTCCAATGAAAACCTGCATCCTTGAAAATTGCAAGTCGGTGAAAATGAGTATCCTAACCTGTCCTGCAGCCGGGATATTTCGCTTTACTCGATCAATGTGAACTTTGGCATTTTCTTCGCTGGGGCACGGTCTACCGTATACACTGTATTGAAACATTTGAAATCCATCATCCAACAGCATATTGCGAAATTTTGTGTATCGACGCTTTTCCAGCTTAGTGACAGTCGGTAAATCAAACATGGTCATAACCCACATCGAACGCATACCTCCGTACGTTATCGGCCGGGGCATTTCAGTTTCCTCAAATTCCCGGTCATGCACTCGCGAACATTAGATGCATAGTATTCGAGTGCGGTCATTAATGGAAAGCGTTTGTTATCGAGTGTCACTTCCGACACGAGCATCGATAGTAATTCCTTTTTTATGGAAGGAGTCAGGTCGGATACTTCATCGGTTTCTTGTAACAAACGATAAACATGCCAATCAACCATTGGACGAAGAGGTTCGATTAGGTCATCCGCGAGTGCGTAGGAGTTGTATTGATTGTGATGGTGAATACCCAGAGCGGGGTGAAGACCAGCTCAAAGAACAGCTCGTGCAATTGCGGACCTCAGAACTGTATAGGAATAGTTTAACAAGGAGTTAACTCCGCCAGAATCTCGATCTCGAACAAAACCAGAGCCAAAGAGCTTTGGAAAATAGATACGCGCGCCTTGCCCTTCCAGATTTTCAGGGTCTCCACTTCTAACCATTAATGCCATCTTGGTTAGTCCGTGGTCTTTACCTGTAGCATCCCTTAGAACTGCTGCCTGTTCTCGCAATTTCGCGTGGACTAATGTTTGCCACAGCCGCTTTTTGACAGGCTCACTTGTCAGTATCTGTTCACGCAATACTCTTGCATGTAAAGAGTGGCTTTCGATCGGTTGCATGAGACCAACGGGTACGTGCTTTGAGTTACTAAAGAGGACACTCACACCGTATTCCGCACAGGCACCTAGAAGAGACGAACTGAGCAAGACCTCATTGCTGTCGATGATCAATACTCCCAGATCTTCAAGTGGAACGGTAGCTGGCGGAAAGTCGTTCCTCTCTATTCTGAGTTGTTGATCCTTAAAGGTCAGCCTCGCTGGATTTGCTATCTCAACTATACGACTGATCATGCCAGGTTCTCAGGCTCTGTTGAGACTATTTCGCCGATAGAGTTCCGATCAACTCTGCCTAGAAGGCTGTCGAGATCGGATACACTTCTTATCCTTATAAGTGTTTCCTTACCTTTCACAGCAGAAGTAATGGCTTGCAATTGGATTTCCCAATAATCACCACCTGAGAAGGCTCCTACTCGCTTGAGTCCCGGATTTTCTCCCGTCCACAGGACTATGTCGTTCTTGCAAACACTGAACAAATATTTGAATCCATTTCGCACCTTCTGAATTACTGGCTCACCTGCCTGCGCCCTGCGGGAAGCTTCAATGGTTGTGACTACTGTAATCTCTCGGGGATACAATCCAGTTTTGGCATTAGGATATTGTGATTCCCAAACAACTGCATGGTGATTGCTCTTGAGATCGTATGCTTTTGTTGGGACACCCTTGTCGTCAAAATAGACCAGTTGTTTACCGACGACCACACACCTGTCTATTCTTAATCGTTGGTTCTCAGGCAATGCAGCAATCGTCCTGTCCACCACCTCTTTGCTTGGTGGCTTAAGCGCGGTCTGTTCGTGTAATGGGCCACCAATTCCCCGCGTGGATGCGTGTACTACGACGCAATTGTCCATCAGGTCAGTAATATCTTTAGCGATACTTCCCCATGGTTTCTCCTTCTGGATTTTATTGTTTGGCAGATTATCTTCTTTCCGCTCAAACCACCGCCTTAAAACCCGCAAAGATGAACTATCCGTTAATGCCGTCACAATCGCATCAAGGGCATGATGGCGGTGGTCAAACCTCGGCTTGGCATCTTTCTTTACTGTCTTCTGTTTCCACACTGCGAGTTTCAATTGCTCCTCTTCCAGTTGAGGAATACACTGTTTTAGACCCCACTGATCCCTTAATAAAGCCGTCAATTGTCCTCTGGAGACATTGACTTCGACCCCCAGCTGTTTAACATGCGTGAGAATTAGTTTAGAGATATATCGTGTGTCACTGAGCGCATTGTTTGTAAAACCTTCGATATCGATCTCTTGGGAAAGAATTCGTTCCTTCTTTTTGGAATGCATTGATTTCAGCCCATTGACATAGGCTTCAATATCCTTCCATCGATTCGTTATGCCATACGCCTGCCACGGGGTCTGTTTCCTTTTGACTTGTTGATTTTCTATATTAGGGCAAATAGTCAAATTTGCGTATGAATCGTCATAACAGACGCTTTGTGGCACAATGTGATCGATGTCGTAATGGTCGAGAAGTTGCTGCAAGGTTACCGGGACATCTGGAAAATAAGGACAAACCCGTCCGGCTTCTTCCCATAAGCGAATCTTTTTGATCTGTTTGTCGACGGTTGATTCTGTAATAGCTCCCAATTCTTCAAGTTGTTTCCTTGCAATAGCATTTGCCTTTGCATTGTTTTCCTGCGATTTCCAAGTCATCTCGCGGTCGTGATTGGTTCTGCTCACGTCGCGAGGCATCTCTATATGTATGCGATCAGGTTTTCCATATTTGTCGAGAACAGCATTAATGACCTTAATTGCAGAATCTACGGATCGTTGAACAACGGGATTATTCAAATTCGGAAGCTTTGGTAACATGTCAACTATCTCTAGAACCTGTTCAGTTGAAGTGTTCTGTTCCCGAAATCCAGCGAGTTCACATGCAACGGAATAGACGTTGCCAGCCAAAAGGTGCGGTTCAATCTTACGAATAACTTCCGCGCAGTGGTTCAGGTGGCCGTCTGGAAATTCTATAGTTGCCAACATATACAGTTCGAGATTATTGAATCCAAAATCTCTCTTTAACCCTTCGGCTATGTTCTTAAATTCACGGCATGTGATAAGACGAGTAACTAAGTCTTCCTGCATGGTTGGAGGAGTGTCATATTTTGAATTGGTCATCGGAACGTCCAAAGCTAGCCACCGATCATTACCAATAGCTTTTCGCACACTTTCAGCGGTGGTATTTCCCTTTATTCTAAGTCGCCCACGAACCGACATACCTTTGCGAGAACTCCTTAAGGGCTCATCACTAAACCGTAAATGCTTTGGCAAACTGATAGCGTCCTTGGCTTCCTGCCAACTGATGCTGCCTTTCTGGTTTAGCTTATTTGAAAGTGCTACTATTTGTTCCGCCGACAATTTGCTCACTAATCCATTCGTGGCGTCTGCAATTGACAGTGTGTTCAGGTACTGAAGGATGATGGACCGTTGTGCCAGTAGTGTGGCTTTGGCTAGTCTCCTTCTATTTGGAATAAACGTACATTTGCCGACAAGGAACGACTGTGACCGTA
The DNA here is from genome assembly GCA_903886985.1 of uncultured Chthonomonas sp. GTDB lineage: Bacteria > Armatimonadota > Chthonomonadetes > Chthonomonadales > CAJBBX01 > CAISOI01. The sequence continues at coordinate 1,134 of CAISOI010000899.1, read as the reverse complement.
ATGGCCTTTGACCGAATATAATTCTATACAGTTCACCCTTCAGCCCCGGGGTAAGGACAGAATGAAATTCCGCCTGCTTATTCCAAAGAATCTCGAATTCACTCTCGAACAGTAGTCTTTCTGCCCGAATTCCTATTGGATCTCGTGATGGGTTCCTGCTTACAACTTTAGTGCCCTCTTTAATGGTTTTCCCGTATCCCCGAACGGGAGTATGATTGGCTAAATTCTTGGCATAGAATTCTCCCAGTGTCCGAGATTCAGTCAATTGGATATTCCTACGGGTATCAGCCATATTCTTGAGAAGTTTGCTTTCCTCTTTCTTTTCCGCAGTCATAACGACATCTTCGTTCGGCTCTTCCAATTCTACTTCGGCCGATGCCAGATGCTCTTCTGCTGCCACACGAATTGATTCGAGCTCTTTCACTTTGAGTAAGGCAGTGCTCAGGTATCCTCGGCGACGTGATATATGAAACAGGGCTCTTCCAAACTCAAGGAGAGTGAGTTCGTAATCCAATCCCTTTTGTCGCAATAGGTAAGGGTCGGTTTCATTCATGCACATAAAGCGGGTGCGTTCGGTGACATCCTGCGGGAGCATCCTATTATCTGTAAGCTTCCGTACCAAAGCATCACGTCGCTCGCGCTTCCGACGCAAATTGCGTCGCATTCTTACAGTCATTCCATGTTTCTTGCGGTGAGAAACAAAAAGTCCACCTTCAAGCTCTCCCGCATCGGGGAAAACGTATACTCCCATATTAATTTCAGGCTTACCATTGCGATCAAGCTTACTATCATCAACCAAAGCCCATCCTACACTGTTTGTTCCTAAATCAAGACCGAGGGTTTTCAAATAACGGCTCCTTTGTTTATGTTAACAAGTCCATTATAATGCTCTTGACATCAATTAATTCGCTAAGTATACTACAACCATCAGATAGATGCCTGTCCGTGCGATCCAACAAGGTTTACACCGCAGGTTTGGCTTGACAGCCAACCATATGGCTTCGGTCGACACGCCCTCCTAACGGAGGGTTTTGTGTTTTCTGGGCTGCAACTGAGGTTGAACTTCGGGGATAGAGTGTGGTATAGTATCGCGTCTTCCTACTGTGGGGCTGTGGCTCAGCTGGGAGAGCGCCG
>CAISOI010000898.1 GCA_903886985.1 uncultured Chthonomonas sp. | reverse complement strand
GACTTTGTGCCTCGTGTAAAGACACATTACGTTTTGCCAATTAGAGAAATCTACATCGATTCTACTAAGTGACCTTGACCAGCAGAGTACACACTGCCAGGGGGTTATCTAGAGTGACTCTTTGAGACATATGTGAAAACATTGGCAAATGCATTCAGAAGTAAGGCGCACGAACCTTGGTTAAGGTTCCGTTTTGCGGGAAATGATTGAAAATAGTTGTTGTTAACGTGGTGAGTCATACAAGAGGTGAAGAAGATAGTATTGTTCAGATCAAACAGCTGTGTTCAAACCATTCATTGCGGGCACTGTTTCATAAAGGGCTGCTGGCACCCTCCAATAATATAATCGTCGGTCACGCCGAGCACCGGGTAGCCCGTCGAATAATATCCAGCACGGAAGTTCGTAGTTTTATTTGGAGCCATGGAGTCGCGGGGAATTCGATACCGGAATTGCGATCGTAACTTTGAGGCGCTTTGCAGCCGAGTAACTGGCTCTTGGACGGCTTATGTATCGAAGCTTACGGAATCTTCCGTCCAGCTGCTGCTTCCCATAGTGCATACCAATCTTCGCGTTCCAAGACAATGCTATCAGACTCTGCCGCGGATTTGATGCGTTCTAATTTGTTTGTGCCGATGACGGGCAATGGATGGCTCGGATGTGCGGCGACCCATGCGTAAGCGAGTTGTTCAAGGGACGCATTGTTGTAGCGGGAAGACATATTGGTTGCTGCTTCCGCCAATCGTGAAGAGGCGGGATTCGCCGGATCGAATATCTTGCCGCTGGCGAGAGGGCTCCATGCCATTGGAAGCACGCCGAGTCTTTCGCACTGCTGTAATACACCGTTGTGAATTGGCTCCGTGTGAAGTAAATGGAACTCTATCTGGTTCGTCACAAGAGGCTGGTCCATGTACCCGTTGAGAAGTTCATATTGGGCGGCACTGTAGTTGCTGACTCCTGCCGACCGAATTTTTCCGTTTGCGAGTAGCTCGTTTAATCCTGAAGCCGTATCATCCGCGCGGGTGAGCCAGTCGGGGCGATGTACCAGAAAAAGATCGACGTAGTCTGTCTGCATTAATCTCAGGGACTTTTCTAAACTCTTTATGAGTCGAGGGCCGCTGGCATTATAGTGTGCCGTGCGCCGGTCGGGATGAAACGCATTTGGAATATAGATACCTGCTTTCGTGACGATCTCCAGCTTCTCTCGCAATCCGGGAGAGAGCGCCAACGCCGCTCCTAGGCTCTCTTCCACCAGGTATTTGCCATAGATCTCAGCGGTATCGATGGTGGTTATACCGTGATCAAGGCAAGTGTTGAATCGGGAATTGATCTCCTGCGGTGTCGGATTAGTTTCCAGTATTCGCCATGTGCCGTATATGATTCGGGAGAATTCGGGTCCGTTGGCAGCCAGCTTCATTCGTTTCAAATCTATTGTCTCTCCAATTTCTTACGGCACTAAAGTTCCCTATCTCAGGGACGCGACTTCCACAACAATCCCACCCGGTGCCGTTACATAAAAACCGTATCGACCTTCTCGCTTCTTGGGTGAATCTTCCACAGGTGTATCAGCAATCATTTTGGTGTAAAACGAGTCAACGTCGGCGTTAGTTTCGACAAAGAAGCCTATGTGGAAGTCCTTGTGATACTGGACTTCTGAGTTATCAGTTTTGTCGAAGTGGCTGATGTTGAGCACCATTCCTCCTTCATCCTGAAGCATCACGAGGAAGTTCTTCCCGACCTCAAGGGTTTGCACCATGCCGAAGTGTTTTACAAAGAAATCTCGGGTTGCGCCAACATCGGCGACTGGTAGGTTTATGTGGTTCAAAATCATTTGCAGTCTTCTCTTCTCATATCAGTTTGTATTTGCCCATTTGAAGAAGCATGGTGCTTCATTCCTGAGCCACAAGTCCGTATACGATCTTCAGAGTCGTGAGGACTTCCTGTCTTGAAAAAACGACGCTATTGTTGCTGTCTAGACCAGTTTCGGCCGACCCGCTTCCACCCAATCCGTGTACCAATTCTTGAAGTCGGCATGCATCTCGTCAGTCCAAAAACCATCTACCTGACCGCTGGTATATTTGCCCTCGTTGATCCGCATCTGTCCCCAAAAATCTTCCAGCCGAATGCGTTCTGATTCCTCAACCACCAACTGTGCCATGTGCGGCGGAATGAAAATCACGCCGCTAATGCTGCCGAGTACAACGTCGCCCGGCAGGCAGGTTGCCCCGCCAACATGCAGGGGACCATTCAGACTGGTGAGTGTGACATCCTTGATGGCGCTGGCATCCACCCCGCGATGGAAGACCTGCAAATTGGGAATTTGGCCCATGCGGATCACGTCTCGAACACCACCATCAATGACTGTGCCGCGCTTGGTTTTGTTTGCTATTGCGGTGCCGAGGTTATCACCTGCAAAGGTGCCGTCCTTCACCTTGCCAAGCATATCGACCACAAGCACATCGCCCTCTACCAGTTTGTCGATAGCAAAAGAGTTATGCAGACCGATACTCCCTTCCGCGTGTCCCCAATCCTCCACGATCTGGTGGAGGTCCGGGCGGGTGGGCATATAGGCTGCGGTTACTGCACGACCCACGAGAGTCTGATTAGGATGGAGTACATGCCAGCTTGCGGTGTGCTGATGGTGGTAGCCGTTCTCTTTCAGCACATGCCACGCCTCTTCCACAGTCACTTCGCGCATCCGTTCCAGCAGTTCGTCTGGCACTTTGGGGCGGCCGTCTGGGAAGCGATCGAAAGGGTTGAGCGGTGTGAGTGCGGTGAGATCGGTGTATAGGTTGAGGTTCAAGAGGTAACTCCGATGTTGGTTCGATGTACTGATATTAGACAGATCATTGTGTTATTGAGGGAAGATTTCCTGCGTCATCTCAGTAAAGTAATAAGTTCGTGTAACCGTGTTGACCCAGGCATTGTTTTGATAACCGCCTATTGTCTCAATTAAGAATCAGTCCCAACGAACATTATTGAGCCGGGTAAGGAAATCGTCCGTAGATGAGGAAACATTTGCCGGAGCCTCTCCTCACCAACATTATTCTCAGCAAGAGACCGGTCGATCTCTTCACGAAAAGTTTCATAGTATTTCAGTGCGGCTTTCACACTGTCGACGTGGGTACGAAGATAGTCGGCAGTGCGCTCGGAGTTCGAGTCGAAAGCTTTCGCAACCATGATGAATTCCCAAACTGCCATGCCGGAATCCTTGACGAATGGCTGTCGACCTATCGCTGTGTTGCGAAACTCAATTCTTGGGAATTCGTCCTCAAGCAACTCCTTAGACAAGCGCAAATTTACGTTCTGAGACATTAATTCGTCCTCGGTTTCGTTCTCAAGGCTAACTATATTGTATACAAAGATTGATATTGTTGCAAGGTAGGTTTAGGCTTTGACTTTTTCTCTTCTGCTTCGAGTTGATTGGGAAGACCGAGAAGTTGAATCGAGTTTGTCGAATGGAATCTTGGTAAACCTTTGCATGAACTTTGCGGAGTAAAGACCTTAGTTTACGCTTGTCAACCACACAATATGACCGGATCTGAAGTAGATCGTTGGTAAACGCTTACATAAATTGGATGATGCCCGGAACATGCAATCGATAGAGTTATCCGTTTCATCCACTAATCAGACCTGTGTGATATTATAAGCACACAGGGCATAAGGACACGTGCATCAGAACCAATTACGTAGTTTCAGTAATTCCTTCAACTGATAGTTTGAAAAGACGAGAAGGGGCAACGATAGAATGACTTTCAAAGTAGAAAAAAGAGCAGATTTTGGCACTAGTGAATTGTGGATGACGAGAATTGGATGTAGTTTGCCAACACTGTATGACAATCTAAGGATGGATGAGTTCGCACGAAATGAAATGGGTAACTCGTTTCGACCTATACTTGATGAACTGCAAAAGGCATTTCAGGCACTAAGAGAACTTGAAAACAATTTAGCGGCAAAAGATATTGCGACAATTGAGATTGAGTTGAAACTTGATAGTGTATACAGCCATTTGTGGCGTGCTTATAAGGATCGGCTTCCTACTTTTACCAAAACACTTGGTTACAACATTGGGTTTATGTTCCAAAAGGACGACGTTTTTGAGAAAGGAGGAACGTCATTTCAAAGCGATCATTCGATGGTCAATCCGCTTCTCATCGAGTTCGTCCGAAAGTCCCGAATCGCTTGGCAAAATGACCTCGGAGATTTTCGTAACATGAACTTAGACCACAAAGATGTCAGTAAATTAAAACCGCAATTCTTAAATCAGCGATTTGCAGAGGCCATGTTCGAATGCGTATGGCAGGCGATCGAATTAATTATTGTTTTGCTACTACAACCTAAGATTG
>CAISOI010000897.1 GCA_903886985.1 uncultured Chthonomonas sp. | reverse complement strand
TCGAGCCACTTGCCGTTGTTGCGATGACAGCGTATCTCGCGGTTGGCACTGCTTCTTTGCTGGCATCTAATATTCACCTGTCAACGTCCCAAAAACCGAGGGTGAGCCATCAGGGAATGGTATGGATCCCTGCAGGCAAATTCAAAATGGGCAGTAACCACGCTATGTTCCAAGATGCACGCCCCATTCATGAAGTCCGGTTGGATGGATTTTGGATGGACGCAGCTCCCGTGACGAATTCTGAATATGCACGTTTTGTTAAAGCAACAGGATACGTTACAGTGGCGGAGAGACCCCTTGATCCAAAGGATTTTCCGGGAGTACCGAAAGATAAGTTGGTTCCTGGTGCACTGGTATTTAAATCGCCTTTGAAACCAGTACCTTTGGACGACGTATCACAGTGGTGGGAATATGTCCCCGGTGCAAATTGGAGGCATCCCGAAGGTCCGAAAAGTGATATAACCCGTCGGATGGACCATCCCGTCGTACAGATTGCTTATGAAGACGCTGTCAGATATGCACAGTGGGTCGGAAAACGATTGCCAACGGAAGCCGAATGGGAATATGCAGCTCGTGGCGGACTGGACCAAAAACCGTTTGCCTGGGGTGATAAATTTCGGCCAAATGGGAAGATAATGGCGAACACGTGGCAAGGGCACTTTCCTGATCGCAATACAAAGGAGGACCGTTGGATCACAACGTCTCCCGTGAAGGCATTTCCCAAGAACCGATTTGGCCTTTACGATATGTCTGGAAATGTCTGGGAGTGGTGTTCAGATTGGTATCGTCCAGATTATTATCTGCACAGTCCAAAATTGAACCCAAAGGGGCCGTCAAGCAGCTTCGATCCTGATGAGCCGGGCATACAAAAAAAGGTTCAGCGCGGTGGCAGCTTTTTATGTTCCGACCAATATTGCGCCAGATATATGCCGGGTGGACGCGGCAAGGGTGCCATTGATACTGGCTCAGTCCACGTTGGGTTTAGGTGCGTTTCAGACGGACAAGTCTCTCAAAGGTAACATAATATGAACTTTTGTTGAGGATGTTCTGTCAATTGTGTCATTATGTAATATTGCCTGCCTAATTCTAAAGCAGTTTGTGCTCGATACGTAGTGGTTTGTACCTCGGTACGATGATTGTTACCAACGTTATTTGATAAGACTGTTATTTCAGTCAGAGGATGTCCTCAATATGAAAGCGGTTGTTGGAGAAGACTCGAAGTCGACCTCTTCTCTTACAAATTCACCAGTAGCATCCACAGATCTAAGATTTGACGCGGATATTGCGTCTGAGTCGTTGGTCTTTGAGCCGCTAAGATATTGGGCGGAAGTTACCCCTGAAAAACTGGCTTTGGTTTGTCGTGAGTGTCAATACACTTATGCTGAGCTAGAGGCAGAAACCAACAGCATTGCGCGTGGTTTGATGAACCACGGCATTCATCGTGGTTCACACGTGGTGATGGTGCTTCCTCGTGGACACGAGGCAATCGTTTTGGCAATCTCGATTCTTAAGTGTGGAGCTTGCTACATACCTCTCGATGCCGATACACCTTCAGATCGTCTGCACCTCTGTTTTGAAGATTGCTCTCCCGATCTTATCGTAACGTTGGACGATCGAGGAATTAAAGGTGTTGATGAACTTTACAAAGTAGTTCACATAGATGAACTGTTAGAAACATCCGAGGCAGAAAGCGAAGCTCCTATTCTCCTTTCTGAAACCGGAACCAGTAGTTCGGACCTCGCTTATGTGATTTTCACTTCCGGAACTACTGGACGTCCAAAAGGTGTGATGATCACGCATCGAAGTCTCACCAATTTCGTGCGGGGTGACCAAGAAGTTTGCATGAGGGTGTTACCCATCGACCGAGTTTTCCAGGGGTTTTCACCGGCTTCCGATGGTCACCATGAAGAGGTGTGGCCGACAATTCAGGCGGGAGCAACCCTTGTCGTTGCCTCTTCCGATGACATTCACAATGGTCCTGATCTCGGAACTTTCTTAAGCGAGTTCGAGGTATCCATTATCTCTTGCGCACCCACTTTGCTTTCTATGGTGGAAAATGATGTTCCAACATTGCGACGAATTCTGTTTGGCGCCGAAAGATGTCCACCAGAAATGGTACGCCGTTGGTGGAAGCCCAATCGAGAAATAATCAATACGTATGGACCTACGGAAGCGACTGTCGGAGCTACATTTGCGTACTGTACGCCGGATTCGCCAATAACAATTGGTAAACCTCTTCCTAACTACTTCTGTCATATCTTGAATGCAGAGTTCATGCCCGTCGAAATCGGAGCAGAAGGAGAACTCTGTATCTCGGGGATCGGGCTTTCTTCGGGCTACCTCACTAATCCTGAGTTGACGGAACAGAAGTTCATTCCCAATCCTTTGGCGGTGCCCGAGCTGAACAATGATCGGTTGTATCGTACTGGAGATAGAGCCAGGCTCAACGAAGATGGAAATATCGAATGGCTGGGGCGAATTGACAGCCAGGTCAAAATTCGAGGGTATCGAATTGAGCTATCGGATATTGAGAGCCACCTCGTAGAAATTGAGACAATTCGGGCAGCAGTAGTTGTCATCCGAGATTTAGACGGGCCTTCACCAACACTTGCAGCCATGGTAGTGGCCAAAAATGGCATGCAAATCGATGCATCCCATTGTATGGACTACTTACGCGCAGAGCTTCCATCCTATATGGTTCCTCACACCATTGAGGTGCTTGACGCATTGCCAGTGCTTCCGTCTGGAAAGATTGACCGGAAACTTGCAGCAACAATGACCGGTAAAAAGTTGGAAGCTTCGCGTACAGTTGAGGGGCCGAAGTCTACAACTGAGAGTTTGTTGGTCTCAATCTGGCAGTCAATATTCTCAGTTGAGCAGGTATCCCGCACCGATAATTTTTTCCTTGATATGGGTGGTTATTCGTTGCTTGCCGCGAATTTCATTTCGAAACTGAGAAATGATTGCGGAATGAAAAGGGCTTCGGTATTAGACTTATACGAAAATCCTGTACTCTGTGATTTCGCGGCGTTCATGGATCGCAGCGCTTTGGAAGATTTGGCTCAACCATCGCGAGTGGTTCCTGAGTTTGATCCGGTGCCAGAGGGACGATACAGACTTGCAAAAATCGTTCAAGGTATAGGAATTCTCTTCCTATTCGGAATGAAAGCTCTCTTCTGGTTGGCGCCAATCCTTGCCGCAGCCTACTACTCCGATATAGACTATCATCATATTAGTTCGATCGCAATTGGCCTTTTGGTCCACGCGGTACTCGTCCCGACAAGTCTCCTGATCGCGATCGCCGTGAAGTGGATTGTCATAGGAAGATTTAAGGCTGGAGAACATCCGGTTTGGGGCGGTTACTTTTTGCGCTGGTGGTTTGTTCAGCGTGTTTGTGACCTTGCACCAAAGGAATATTTGACTGGAACGCCACTTGCCAGTCTCTACCTACGTGCACTCGGGGCGAAAGTTGGGCATAACTGTACATTGGAGTCCTTGGACATCGATTGCCCTGATCTCCTCGAGATTGGTGACAACACAGTCATTGATTGTTTTTCGTGGATTCGCAGTTCTCACGTTGCCCATGGACATCTGACATTACGCCCAATTCAAATTGGTGAAGGCTGTAATATTGGAATTCGTGGAGGTGTAGCTGGAGGCGCGTCGATGGGGCGAGGATCGGTTCTGGGTGATCTATCCTGTCTACGTGAAGGAGCAAGTATCCCTGCTGGTCAACAATGGATTGGTTCGCCCGCGAGACCGCGCAGCGAGAACTTCCTGCCGGACTATGATGCCAATTCTCAGCCGTCGAAATCAAGGCGAATCGGCTTTGGCATCGCGCAGTCTCTTCTCGTCTTTGTACTACCACTCATCGATATGATTCCGTTCGCGGGAACGACATTGTTGTTCTATCGGTTTACCAGTAAATCCGCCGACTATTTTCTAGCACCTGTATATTCCGTACTATTGGTTGTTGTAGCCTGCATCATGGTGCTTATTGTAAAATGGACAATACTTGGTCGTGTTCGACCAGGAGTTTATGCAGCTCCAAGCGGGTTCACACTTCGAAAGTGGTTTGTCGACAAGCTTTTGGACCTACAGAAGGACTCTATTATGCCTGTATACGACACGCTGTATGCGAGACCGTGGTGTATCGGACTCGGTATGACCTGTGGTCCGCGGTGTGAAATTGCTTTGCCTGCGAGACTACCGTATGATCTATTCGAGTTGGGTGAAGAAGGCTTTCTTGCCAGCGACAATTCTATTGGACTGCCAGTTAGACGCAATGGCAAAATGATCTTGGAACACACTGTGACTGGCAAACGCGTATTTATCGGCAATAACTCTGTCATTCCTCAAGGGCGGATTATTCCGGATGATACACTTTTAGGTGCCTTATCGGTATGCCCGACGAACACTCAAATGGGGGACGTGGTTAATCAGTCGTGGCTTGGATCACCTGCCTTCAAAATGCCTGCTAGACAGCATTTTGAGCAATTTGATCGTGCCCTTACCTACAAGCCATCCTTCAAGCTCTATGCCGAACGGTTGCTGCGCGAGACAGTTAGAATTGTCTTGCCAAGTCTGGCGGTGTTGCAGGTCGCTGTATTAATGATCATCGGTTTCAACAATATATGGGACGCATATTCGCGCACAGTTGCCGTCTTGATGTTGCCGTTCTTGTATTTAGCTGCAGTAATTTTGGGGATTATGGAAGTCTATGTCCTGAAGAAATTGTTGATTGGTACTTATAAGCCGACCACGCAACCCTTGTGGAGCAAATTTGTGTGGAATGCTGAGACTTTTTCGGTTTTCTTTCATGATTTCGGTGCCGCAATGTTTGTTGGTTCGCTGCTTGGGACACCCTACATGAACGGCTTTTTGAAGTTGATGGGGGCAAAGGTCGGAAAGCGTGCCTTCATCGATACCAGTGACCTAACGGAGTTTGATCTTATTACTATTGGCGAGGATGCAGCGATTAACTTTAACGCGCCGCTTCAAGCACACCTGTTTGAAGATCGCGTTATGAAAGTTGGTAAGTTAAATATCGGTGATCGTTCTTCCGTGGGCTGTTTTTCGGTTATTCTATTCGATTCGGTAGTCCAGCCAGAATCGCATGTTGGACACATTTCCCTTGTTATGAAGGGAGAAACCATTCCTAC
>CAISOI010000896.1 GCA_903886985.1 uncultured Chthonomonas sp. | reverse complement strand
CCACTCGCCAGACTCACAGGGTCCACTTCTCCAGAAGGTCTGTTTTTCCAAAAATCGGCACTGTAAGTGTCTCTGCACCACTGCCAGACGTTGCCAGCGACATCGTACAAACCATACGGTCCCTGTTGAAAGGTGTTCACAGGCACAGTCGATTTGGAGTCACCGAATGACGATTTACTACATTGTAATTTAGAAGAGTCAAAAGTGTCTCCCCACGGATATTTGCGCGTATCCGGACTCGGACCCCTTGCTGCCTTTTCACGCTGCGCTTCCGTAGGCAGCTTCAGACCTGCCCACGTGCAGTAGTCCTGTGCATCGTTCCAACTTACATTGACAATCGGGTGGTCTCTCTTGGACCAATTTGGGTTGAAGTCTGGTGCATCGGGTTTAGTACGCCCTGTTTCAGTACAAAATGCGAGATATTGCTCTACTGACACGACCGTACGAGATATCCAATAACCATTCAATTTTACCGTATGGCGTGGATTCCTGCTTTGGTCGCTGTCGCCCATCAGGAATTCACCTGCTGGGATGTAGACGAGTTCGATGCCTTTTGGATTGATCCAAGAATCACCTAACTTGGCATTTGTTGGCGGCTGAGCACCGATGGCTGCAGTTACTACTGGATTAGCCACCCTTATTGGAGCAGGAATAGCTGAAGTAGACGCATTGCGCGGTGCAGCAGCAGGTCGAATGACGGGCGCAGGCTGAGAAGATGATGAAGGATTGGAGCGTGTTGCCGTTGACTGCGTAGGAGAAGCAACTGAAGGCGCAGTAGGTCTCTTTACCACCGGAGCTGCAGATTGAGCGGCTTGTAAGCGCGCCGCAAACTTTGCAGCCTCTCTCGCGCACCAAGGGCACGCAGGAGATGAACTAAAATAGGCATGTGAATGTGAACATTCCACCAAGTTCGCAGCATGGCGTTCCAAAAGTGATGCCCATTCCAGTGCAGAAGTTCTCGCAGACTCAATTCTGCAGCCTTTAGTGAAACATATCCCAAAATGTTTGCGGATTTCTTCGGGGATGGCTGTCTCATAATGAAAAGCCGATGGAGGTGGAATCTGTCCGTTCGCTGCCGACTTTTGGTAGACGAACTGCCCCAAACGAATATTCTCCTCCCACGGTATTGGGTCGCCATTATTTGGTGCAATTCCGTGAAACGGATGCAGTCCATCCATCAACAATCTGAAAATAAATATCGCCAGCCCAAAACAATCATGTGCGGTTGTTTGGGTCTCTTTTCTCTGTTTTTTCTCAATGCTGTCTATCGGCCAGTATTCGTATCTGCCAACTTCTGATAGAAAAACGTCATCTGACTCTTTTGGTTTGAACAAACTCGTAAACCGTTCCCAAATTGGCTGATCTGCATAGACCTTTCCTGTCTTAACATCCGTAAACTGTAAAGCGTCGTTATCAAAAAGGGCTACTGTAGCATTCGGTCGAAAGCAGATGTTCTTTTCATTAACATCGACCATTACATAACCTTTGGCATGTAACAGTCCAAATGCGCCCGCCATGTTACGGGCTGTCTGCACCATTACCTTATAATCTGGGTGCGGCTTACCTGTAGCGGCGTCAACAGTAAAAGACAACTTTTTGCGATCACGAGGACTGTAGAGGCAGTGGATGTCCGTCGCATTTGAAATACGAGGCATGGTAAAACCGAGCACATTCTTATGATTTGCGGGGTCAAAGACGACTTCCTGGGGCCACGCAAAGGTTGGAAATCCTTGCTCCGCCATCGGGTCCACTGGTGGGGCGGCGACCATCAGCGGAAGCTTTTTACTGAGTTCGAGACCACGTACTGCTAAATTGCGTGGAAAGTAAACCTTACAGACCTTGCTCTCGTCTGGTGGCCAGTTGTATACTTCACCCTCGCCGCCAGCGGCAATGAGTGTACCCAATTTGATAGACTTCCGGAGGACCTTGCTGTAGACATCCATGGAAGTTTATCGCCTTCGAGCAAGAACGAGAGTGAGATCGTCTCCAGTTCCCTGCTGAACCCGGTCAGAAGTTAAGAATCCGGTGAGTTCAGCTATTGCCTCTTCGCGATTGCTCCAGCCTTTGCTGTACGCAAACAATCCGGGGAACGTCTTTACGCTGGGACGGTAAAATGGTGCTATGGTGGTGATGGGGAGCAGTCCGTCGGTCATTACTGCTATACACTGAATTGGCTCGCAACACTGAAATGAATTGATCGATTTCAGCGCATCCGCGGAAGTCAGCATAGTGGTTTCATTGGCATATTCTCCGCGAGATGGCGTTGTAAGAGCTATGACCTCACCTGTCTGCGTTTCTGCCACAACCATGCAGTCGCCAACCTGCGCAACAGTAACCGTTGAACCGATGGAAAGAACCAGTACGAACGTAGCACTGAAATCGCGAACTGGTAGTTTTCGACGACTTGCTTCCTCTTCAACAGCCTTGCGAGCTGCCTTTACTCCGGCGAGAACAATGTCAAGAGCGTTTTCATCGTAAAGTTTTCGGTTGGAATGAGTATCCTTCAGGAACCCAATCGCGGCTCGGCATGCAGTCTCCGAACCTATCTCAGCATGGAGTGCCGATCCTGCACCATCTGAAACTGCAATGGCAAGAACGTCATTATCAAGTCGCTCTAATAGATGATAGTCCTGACAAACAGGTTTTCCAGTCAGACCGTGTGAAACTCCAACCGCTTCCCACATTGGGCTATCTGAAGAAGATGCCTTTTTTCTCATAAGGGTGCTTGGAAAATCTTGACATCCCCAAGCTGCACCTGTTCACCTGGCTTAGAATTACTGGCATTTGCAATGCTCGCCGAAAAGAATCCGAAGAGGTCACTAAAAGAGAATCCCTCGCGCAAAATCAGTGTATATTCTGGGTTGAGCCGCTTTAACTCTGTGACATTTGCCCCT
>CAISOI010000895.1 GCA_903886985.1 uncultured Chthonomonas sp. | reverse complement strand
GATTGAGGACGCCAACTCTCAAGTAAACATGACACTTGGAGATGCCAGAGATGAATCCAACAGGATGATCGAATCGGCGCGGGCTCAGGCATCAATTATGATCGATAACACTGAAGTAAACCGTATGGCAACTCTTCAAGCCCGCGAAATAATAAAGAGTGCTGAGAATGAAGCCAACGAGATTCGCAAGGGCGCAGATGAATATGCACGCGATGTGCTGTATAATCTGGAGGGTGTTTTGGCCAAAGCGATTAATACGGTGCAGCACGGACGCGAGATGTTAGAAACATCAAGGTAGCAGATGAAATTAGATATATCCGAAATTCTCCATCATGTTGGTATGCGATTTCCTTATGAGATCGACGAACCGCCATATGTAGATGAAGACTTGGAATGCGCAACTGGAATAAGCGGTAAGATAGTGATCTCGAATACTGGCAGTGTTCTTCTGATTGATGGAAATGCTTCCACTACGGTGACGCTGGCATGTAGCAGATGTCTTGAATATTACCAAGAACCGATCAACATTGTGGTTCAGGAACAGTTTCTCATAGAGAGTATGGGAGGACCGAGAGGTCGTCCAACAATGGTCGTAATTGAAGAAGATGAAAGCCCTGCGGCAGAAAAATTGTTTGAAGGATCGCTATTTGATCTTACAGAATTGCTCAGACAGGGTATAACATTGGGGCTACCAACTCAGCCGTTGCACAATTTAGAGTGCAAGGGGCTTTGTCAGGTTTGTGGCGCTAATTTGAATACAGTTGCTTGTGAATGCTCAGCCAAGCAGGTTAATCCTGCAATGGCGAAGCTCGCAGAGCTATTAGAAGATAAGCTCAAGAACTAAAAGAAGGGATTGCACGATTTACGTCGTAGAGCGTAAATCGGATGACACTCCCGCTTAGGAGATAAAATGCCTTTACCAAAACGTCGTCATTCTAATCAGCGCACCCGTTTGCGCCGAACGCACTATAAATTAACTTTGCCAGAAATTGGCGAGTGTCCGCGATGCCATGCGCCTCGTCAACCCTACCATGCTTGCCCCAGTTGTGGCTTCTATAACGGCAGACTTGCTATAGACGTTCAAAGTAAAAGGACTGGCGCGTAGTCGTTTATACGCTTTCCTAATTATGTCGGCACGACCTTTGACGATTGCTGTAGATGCGATGGGAGGTGACCTTGGGCCTGAAGTTGTGGTACGTGGAGTGGTTCAATCCGCAAGCCGTCAGGACAATGACACCTCCTTTATTATCGTCGGTAACGAAGACCTGATTAAAGCGGAACTTTCCAGAATTAAGAATATTCCGGAATCAGTCCGTGTGAAACACGCCACTCAAACGATCGAAATGACGGATAAACCACGAGAAGCTTTTCGGCGGAAGCCAGATGCCTCTGTGGTAGTTTGCGCACGTCTCGTGAAAGAGAAGGAGGCGGATGCATTCGTCTCGATTGGAAATACTGGAGCAGCTATGGCGTCCAGTATTTTTCTTGTTAGACCAATCCCAGGTATAGATCGCCCCGCAATTACGACTTCACTCCCAAGTCTCAATGGTAGGCGGGTTGTATTACTAGATGCAGGCGCGAACGTCGATTGCGAACCAGAACAGCTGCTTCAGTTTGCAGTAATGGGGCAATGTTACTCACGCGCAGTTTTAGGAACAGCCTCTCCCACTGTTGGGCTACTCTCAAATGGCGAAGAAGAGAGTAAGGGCAATGAATTTACGAGAAAGACGCATCAACTTCTCAAGCGGCATATAACAAATTTTGTAGGTAATGTTGAGGGGCGACAAGTTTTTGAAGGCGTCGTAGATGTTGTCGTCTGCGATGGTTTTGATGGCAATATCGTACTGAAAACGGCAGAAGGCGTAGCCGAAATGGTGATGGGGCTGCTAAAGGTTGAACTGACCCGCCACAAATGGATGCAACTGTTTCTGCTTCCGCTCCGTAGCGGTATGCGTAATATGCGCGATCGAATTGATTATCGAGAGTTTGGCGGTGCACCGCTTCTTGGTATCAATGG
>CAISOI010000894.1 GCA_903886985.1 uncultured Chthonomonas sp. | reverse complement strand
GTTCGCAATGAGAAGGTCAGGGGTTCGAATCCCCTCAGCTCCACCAATACTTTGGTGGATATTACTCAGGGCGCAAAGCTTTCCGTACGAGCAATCTTAAGAATCCCAATATGGGAGGGATAATTGCCTCGATAGGGTTAGTTTGAGCGCCTTTTTTGTTTGACTAGGTGATCTTGCAGGTATTCACCTTTTCCTTGAAGAAATGTGCGGATAGGTTTCTCGTCGTTACAACACAAAATTGGCATGCACATACGCTGGATGTGCTAGGGGTTCTTATACTTTTGTCTTACAAGTTCCTTTTCAAATATACCTTTGCAATCCTTTTTGGACTTCTTTTCTGTTCTGGAGCTGGAGTTCAGGCTCAAGAAACCAATGCAATTCTATTAATTCAACCTATGGGTCCCCAGGCAATGGTTGCTTTGGTTTTTGCAAAATCTGTAGCGCATGAACAGGTTACTAAATCCCTGAATCAATTGGCGCAACATTCTGGCTGGACAGCATCGAAACTGGAAGTGAATGACAGAGAGATGCCACTTCCCGATGCATCCGGCAAAGATAGGCTGACGCAACAAACTGACGGCGCGATGATGATTTCTGGGCTCTCCGTGCGAGAAGACGGTGCTGTGGATATTCAGCCGCTGGTTGAGACAATGCGAGATTTTGGTAGGTTCGAGATAATCATTTCCAGTAAGGCTAACCCTGCATATCACGGTCTTTATCTGTACGAGGACAACGTCATATCAGCAAGAATGTCCCATGCGGGCGGTCCCTACAGATACTTGTTTAATATCAAAGACAAAAGTGCGGCTATACCCAAACTCCCTCAAGATCAAACGGAGAATGTTGTTGTAACAAAGGGAAATTTGACCGTAGTAAAGCCTAAACCACTGGTTTGGGAGATGTTACCGGTAATTCTCGTTGCAACCCTGTCTGGGTTAATCGCATTCTATGTTATTAGGTATATATATCGGCCCAAACCAAACAGGCATTTACGTCCTGCAGATAGACGATAGTGCCCAACAGTGGCTATAATCTTTAAGTAATTTGCCCGTGAAAGGAACAATGTCTGTGGTAACCATTGACGAAATCATCGAAAAGGCCCATGAAGTCAGCGCTTCAGATATCTTTATCCGTAGCAATGCAGTTCCAGCTATGCGCATCCATGGGCTAATTCAACCCACCGACTTTCCAAGATTGGATGATACCCAAGTGCGACAGCTTGCTTACAGCAAGATGTCGGGACGAATGATCGAAGAATTTGAACGTCACCACGAAATGGACCTCGGATTTGAAATTCAGGGTATTTGCCGCATTAGATGTTCTGTCTATATGCAAAGAGGAACTGTCGCGATGGTTCTCAGGCTTATTCCTTTGCGTATCAAAACACTGGAAGACTTGGGAATGCCGCCGGTACTTGCAGAATTCACCAAACAGAAAAACGGATTAATTCTCGTTACCGGGCCGACCGGATCGGGCAAAACCACCACACTAGCCGCCATGATCGATCTCATCAATGGGTCACAATTGAAAAACATCATTACAATTGAAGACCCTGTTGAATTTACGCACCCAGACAAAATGGCAATCCTTTCCCAACGTGAAGTTGGAACAGATACCGATTCTTTCCAAGAAGCGTTGAAACGTGTTCTGCGCCAAGCACCTGACATCATCCTAATCGGTGAGATGCGTGACATCGAAACTATGAACGTTGCATTGCAGGCTTCTGAAACGGGCCACCTTGTATTTGCTACTGTTCACACAGCCAGTGCTGCTGAAACTCTAAACCGAGTTTCCAACATGTTCCCACCACATGAACGACCTATGCTCTGGCTTAGATTGTCGACAACTTTACGTGGAGTTATCTCTCAAAAGTTATTACGTCGAATTGATGGTTCTGGTCGTGTTGCTGGTCTAGAGATCATGATTGTGACGCCTACTATTTCCAAAATGATTGAAGACGGCAAATCGGACGATATGTATTCCCAAATTCGTCAAGCAGGCCAAGAGACATATTGGGGAATGCAAACGATGAATCAATGCCTTACAAGGTTTGTTAAGGCAGGGGTTATCTCATCAGATGAAGCGATGGCAAATGCTGGTAATACTGCTGAATTAAGACAGATGCTGCATCGAAAAGATTAAATGTTAGCGGTGGGGTGTTCCAGTTAATTGCTTTAGATAACTTTGACACCAACCTGGATTTACTGTTCCACTTCCCACGTGCCGCTTATTAGCGGCACGGATTCATAAATCAACCACTGAGAACTAGAGAAATTATCATTGCTGCATATTGACGATCTATTGCATATGCTTGTAGAAAGCGAGGCCTCCGACCTTCATCTAAGAGTTGGAGAGCCTCCAGTTATGCGTGTCTTCGGCGAACTGAAACGTGTGCCGAACATGCCTCCAATGTCCGATCGGGACATGTACGATCTTCTGTACGTCATGATGAATGATGACCGGAAGGTTCGCTTCGAGCAGAACATGGAACTCGACATGTCGTATTCGGTTCCCGGTCTAGCTCGCTTCCGAGTTAACATTTTCCGTCAGCAAGGGCACATTGGCGCTGTAATGCGCGTTATTCCTTTTCAAATTAAAACGATCGACGAATTGAGCCTGCCTGCAAAGGTCAAAGAATTGTGCCTAATGCCAAGAGGATTGATCCTCGTAACAGGGCCGACAGGATCTGGTAAGTCAACTTCTTTGGCGTCTATGGTCAATCATATTAACCTTCTTCGACCAAAACACATTATGACGATTGAAGACCCCATTGAATATCTACATAAAGATAACCTAGCGACCATCAATCAGCGGGAAATAGGTGTTGACACGCATTCCTTTGCCGCAGCTCTTAAACACGTCATGCGGCAGAACCCCGATATTATACTTGTTGGTGAAATGCGTGACCTTGAAACTATTAGTCTGGCAATAACCGCAGCAGAAACAGGTCACCTTGTTTTTGGCACATTGCATACAACTGACGCGCCACAGACGATAGACAGAATTATTGACGTCTTCGAACCCGACGCCCAACAACAAGTACGAATGCAGTTATCAACTACTTTGCAAGCTGTTCTGTCGCAAACTCTCTTACCACGAGCGGATGGAATTGGACGTGTCGCAGCTTTTGAGCTTATGATCGCAACACCGGCCATTCGCACGTTGATTCGTGACGGTAAAACCTATCAAATGAGCACGGATATTCAGACGGGTGCCATGCATGGAATGCAGACTTTGGATTCCCATTTACTACGTCTGGCGCTCCAGAGGATTGTTTCTTTTGAGGATGCTCAAGCTAAGACTTCAAACCCTACAGAATTCGAAGTACGATACCGACGTGGTATGGAGCGCGGTAGCGATGCGTCCTCGGAGGCGAACTAATCGATGGTAACTGTCGACCAGTTGCTCTATACAACCGTCCACCACCAGGGATCCGATCTCCACATTAAGGCGGACAGCCCACCTTTGATTCGTATCCACGGCGATCTAATTCAGTTGGAACTTGATCCTTTCACTCCACAGGATACAAGAGCACTTGCGTTTTCTGTCTTGACACCGACCCAACGGTCCCGGTTTGACGAAGAACTTGAACTAGATTTTGCATATGAGATTCCGGGTCTTGCACGCTTCCGTGGCAATGTTTATCAACAGCGTGGTGCAGTGGGCGCAGTATTTCGAGTAATTCCACTTCATATTCAGACCATGGAAGAATTGGCACTTCCTTCGGTGTGTAAATATTTTGCAGAACGACCGCGTGGGTTAGTTTTGGTGACCGGGCCATCTGGTTCTGGTAAATCGACCACGCAGGCCGCCATGATCGATTACGTCAACACAAACTATCCTTTACACGTCGTTACTGTTGAGGACCCGGTTGAATTTATTCACGAAGACAAACAGGCGCTTATTAATCAACGGGAGCTGGATACTGACACGCTTTCCTTTGCAAATGCTCTGAAGTTTGTCTTGCGGCAAGATCCGGATGTTATTCTCATTGGGGAGATGCGTGATCTCGAGACTATTCATCTGGCGATCACCGCAGCAGAAACGGGTCACCTTGTTTTCGGAACTCTGCACACCACGGATGCTGTTCAGACTGTCGATCGGGTTATTGACGTATTTCCAACGCATCAACAGCAACAGGTACGAATGCAAATGGCAGTCAACCTTGTAGGGGTCGTCTCTCAGACTTTAATCAAGAAGAAAGATGGAACGGGACGTGTCGCCGCATTTGAGACAATGGTGGCAATCTCGTCTGTCAAGAATTTGATTCGCGAAGCCAAAACCTATCAAATTAGCTCTTTGATACAGACAGGGCAGCGATTTGGTATGCAAACTTTGGACCAGTCACTTGCGGACCTTTACAATTCTGGACAGATCCGATGGCGCGATGGTTTCGAAAAAGCCGGTAATCCTTTAGAGTATAAGGCTCTCGCAGGGGAATGCCCACAAGAGGAACTTGAACAAGAGTACTAAACAGAGTTTCTTCTACCGCAGTTTCCACATGACTCGGATAGCACGTTGGAACGGCAAGCCTTAAGAATCAAATCGCGAACCATCGTAGCACTCACAGACATTTGCTCAACCACATCTAAATGATCGACCGCTACGGCAGTCAATCCCGCACCATAATTTGTTACTATTCCAATTCCAGCGTAACAAAGCCCTGCTTCACGTGCATAAATTGCTTCTGGCAAACCTGTCATTCCCACGACATCACCGCCCCATTGAGCAAACATCCGCACTTCTGCTGGAGATTCAAATCTCGGTCCCTCGGCACAAACATAGGTACACGAAGGAATAAGGGGAGTAAAATCTGTTTCCATCGCGAGCAACGATGACCGGAGTAGTGGACAATACGGATTGCTAAAATCAGTGTGAACAACGCCAGGCGGTCGGTTTGGATGATTGTCCCAAAAGGACAATGTGCGATTCTTTGTGAAATCAATGAAATTATCATAGACCAGCAATGATCCAGGAGGGATGTCCAATCTGAGGGATCCGACCGCATTGGTGGCATAAACACGGGTGACGCCGAGTTTAACTAAAGCTGCGATATTTGCTTGATAGTTAATTTCGTGAGGAGAAATTGAGTGTGAAGCTCCATGTCGAGACAAAAAGATGATTTCTCCTATTTGATCAGCAGATTCTGAAGATCCGTTAGCTTCTTGAGCATCTCTAACAATGGTTACTTTTGTATCGCCAAAGACAGTTGAAACGATTCGGTCCGTAATCGAGAATTGCCCCTCTAGGGTTTCCAATCCCGTGCCACCAATTATTGCAATCTTCTCTGACATTCACTTCTCCATTATCTCTAGGTTGACGGC
>CAISOI010000893.1 GCA_903886985.1 uncultured Chthonomonas sp. | reverse complement strand
GACATCGACTACCCAAATCTGGGAATATGCACCATCGAAATATCCAAATGCATCCAGCCTATAGAACAGCTTCGAATGGCGTCTAACCGGGAAACTTGCTCCCGATTCTTTGCGCTCATTTGTATTTTCCTCGGCAAAGGTTGGTGGTGTTTTTCGGAAGAGAAAAGCTATTCGCTTGCCATCGGGAGACCAAGCCAGTGCCTCGGCGGAACCTTCTGCGAGCACTGTCAACGGAGATGCCTCCCCTCCATCAGATGGGATCAGATAAATTTGATCGCCGGGCTTATCCCGGTTGCTTACAAATGCAATTTGTGATCCGTCTGGAGACCAACGGGCCCCACTATCAGAGTGCCAATCAGAAGTGAAAGGTCTCGATTTTGCAGTCGCGACATCAGCAATCCATAACCTCGTGAAATATTTGTTTTTCTTGCTGTCTATGCGCTTTACAGAATAGATAATTGTCTTGCCGTCGGGAGAAATCTGAGCGTTGCTTGTTAATTCGAATCTGAGCAAATCTTCCAGTTCAACGGGTCTTACATTCATTTACGAATATCTCCTCACTGCCATTAGCAGAAAAATTATGACGTCATCAAATCCCAATAAGCTGCAGACTCGGATGTCTTATCGTAAGCACCGCATGCCGCGAATGAGATCGCAATGCCTGTAGCCCCCATCGACATAATATCTTTAACGTATTCCTTCGGAACATCCACTCCAACGACGAGTGGAATCCTAGATGCATCAACATACTTCTTTAGGGCCAGTAAACTCTGTTCCGGAAAAGTCCAATCGAAATATGCCAAAAGGTAATCCGCAGATGCCGATTCCGCAACTGCTATTTCATTCAACGAAGAGACCGTGACACCAACCAATTGGTTCTCTAAGCGATTGCATCTGTCAATTCCGCTGATGTCCCCCTCAAAATGGACACCATAGGAATCCTCAACCGCGCTATCCGCATTAGTAGCCATCACTACCAAAGGTGTACGTCCACGAACGGCTTTAGTCACGAATTCAAGAACTGTGTTGCGAGGGGTCGTAGGTAAATCTGTTTCCCGGAAAACCACAAAATTTGCCCCGCCTGTAATACTGGTTGCAACTGCCTGAGCAAGGGTCCAAATAGGATTCACTACTGTCCTGTCCGTCAATATCATCAAACATGGTGCGGGGAGAGTAATCATTTAGGGTAGGTTCGCTAACTCGAAACAGAGATTATTTGCATATAAAAGTGACTAGGATAAGTTCTACGGGGCAATGACAAGCTCCTGCAAACTTGCAATAGGATGCTACACTAACTGAGCTGATTCCGATACACGTATTCCCTCGAACGTGAGACTAATATAGACCATTTGGAGACCCTCTTTGTTGCCAGAGATCGCTGCGGCACGCCGCATTCTTGTCGTTACAAAGTTCCGATTCTTGGGCGATACTATCGTAGCAACCCCATTCTTAAAATGCCTGTATGAAGCGTGCCCGCAAGCCAAAATCGATCTTTTGTCCGGTCCTTCCGTACAGTTAGTTTTAGAAAACCTGCCGTTTGTTTCCGAAGTAATCGCGTTCGGACCCGGGCAAACCTCAAGGCTTCGTGACAATCTCATCATGCGCAAACGCCTGCACCTTCGTGGATATAATTGTGCTTTTGTTCTCAATAGATCCTTACATTCTGCTGCGCTGATACGCGGAGCCCACATTCCTTTCAGAGTGGGTTTTAATACCGAGCACAGAGGACCCTTTCTTAACCTGCGCGTACCGTACGACAAGAACCTCTCTGAACGAGCATGTTTGCAATCGATCCTTGATGCATCAGGATTGGG
>CAISOI010000892.1 GCA_903886985.1 uncultured Chthonomonas sp. | reverse complement strand
CAGAGCCCCTTCCGTTGGCCCCTTTACGCTGGGAAAAAGTAAGAATTCAGAATGGACGTCCGTCTGAGATTCTACTTAATCTAGGAGTTAATCAGGGTCATTTGAATGCCCTTGAGCATGAATTAATATACAACAATTTGTTGGAATTGGGTGCGTATAAAAATCGCAGTGTCAATCGAAACAACAAGATGACCACACTTCCAGGTTCTGGCAATATTTCTACTATTGGCCAACCAGTTCCTCCGGTTGTTCCGACCGATTCTGCTACCTCTGGAAGCAGCAATCGAAGTGAAGAAGGACAACGCGGCGGTATGGCTGGTGGCGCCGGTGGTGGATTCGGTGGTGGCGGTCAAGGCGGTGGTCTTGGCGGTGGTGGATTTGGTGGTGGCGGTCAAGGTGGTGGCGGACTAGGCGGTGGTGGTCAGGGCCAAGGCGGTGGACAAGGTGCTGGTCTTCAACTTCTGCCTGATGGTATTGACGCTATCCTTGCTTACGATGTAGACAACAGTCTGATTGTACGAGCTCGTCCTGAAGCAATCACTGAACTTAAAGAGATTATTCGGTTATTGGACATTGCTCCAAAGCAACTTATGATCAAGGCTGAATTCGTTCAAGTACAACAGGACGACCTACGCAGCTTTGGTATCGACTGGCAATTATCTCGAGGCGCACTAACTGGCAGTACTTTCGCTGGTGCATACGCTCAAGGAGACATTGTTCTTAACTATGCAACGGGGAACGCAGTAGCAGCATTGCGAACCTCACTAGTTGAAGGTAAGGGGCGTTTGGTTAATGCTCCTATGGCGACGACGACCAACAACGTACCAGTTACAATTCAAATTGGAACCACTGTTCCTGTTATCACCTCTTCTGTCGCATTCGGAACGGGTGGAACTGGAGTTACCGTTCCTAACATTACTCAGTTGCAAGTGGCTTCTGGTCTAACGGTTATTCCGCGAATCAATGGTGACAACTCCATCTCGATGGTTGTTTCTCCTTTCATTCAAGATATCGTTTCTGAAGTTGCCAACCCATCTGGTGGAACCATTCCGATCATTTCGTCCCAACAGCTGACTGTTGTGCGACGTATTGGTAACAATGAGACGATGGTCATCGGTGGTTTAATTAAGAAGAACGACCGAAGCACTGTAAAGAAGGTTCCGCTTTTCGCAGACCTACCATTGATCGGTAGCCTGTTTAAATCGACCTCAGCAACCGTCGCAGATAGTGAACTATTGATCTTTGTTACGCCGTCGATCCTTCCGGATCCAGTAAGTTCTGCTGCTCCTACGAGTGGTGCGACTTCAACATTGATCAAACCGTAGTTCGCCGTTTAGTAGTAAATTGAATATGGGTCGTCCCGATTACTCAGGTATAATCTGAGTAAAACGGGGCGACCCGTTTATTTTTATCTGTCGTCTGTGCATTTTTCATCCTGAAAGGACGTACTTCGCTTGTTCCGTTATCTCACTGGTGGCGAGTCTCACGGTCCATCACTATCGGCTATTATCGAAGGACTACCTTCTGGGCTCAGCTTGGATTTCGACGCAATTGACCTGCAACTTAAACGAAGACAAGGTGGATATGGTCGAGGTGCTCGACAACAGATCGAGACTGACAAAGTCGAGATAATTACCGGTGTCCGGTTCGGCAGAACTTTGGGTAGTCCAGTGACACTGTTGGTTCGCAATCGTGACTTTGAAAACTGGTTGGATAGGATGTCTGTTCGGCCGGTTGACGGTGAGACAGCGCCTATTGTGGAAGCGCGGCCTGGTCATGCAGATTTTGCAGGCATGATGAAATATGACACTGATGATCTTCGAAATATTCTCGAGCGCTCAAGCGCAAGGAATACCGCAACAACAGTCGCGGTAGGGGCCATTTGTCGGTGCCTGTTGTCTGAGTTTGGTATAAAAGTAATGAGCCACGTCGTGGCAATAGGTGGTATTGAAAATAGAGTTTCCGCCCCAGTGGATTACAGGGAAATTGAGGTGAAATCTGAACTATCTCCCGTCCGAGTTGCAGACTCCGCCGTTGAAGCAGCCATAATAGCTGCCATAGATGAAGCTGGTGGTCGAGGCGATACTTTGGGTGGCGTGGTTGAAGTAGCGGTCACAGGTTGTCCTCCAGGCTTAGGCAGCCATGTCCATTGGGACAGGAAGCTGGATAGTAGAATAGCCGGTGCAATTATGGGCATCCAGGCGATTAAAGGTGTAGAGATCGGAATGGGATTTGGTGTTGCAGCCAGACCGGGTTCAACTGTTCATGATGAAATATTCCATGACGAGAGCACTGGGTTCTCAAGGTCTTCCAATAATGCCGGCGGGTTGGAAGGTGGAATGACAAATGGTGAACCGGTGGTAGTCCGTGCCGCCATGAAACCGATCTCCACTTTGAAGTCTCCACTTCGCTCAGTTAATATGCAAACACTAGAACAGGTAACGGCACATTTTGAACGCTCTGACGTTTGCGCGGTACCTGCCGCGGGCGTAATCTGCGAGGCAGTCGTAGCCATAGTGATAGCTGAAGCATTGATCGAGAAGTTCGGTGGAGACAGTATCACTGAAATGCGACGAAATTTCGAAGGTTATACCGTTGCTGTTGAAATGAAGAGCAAGGTTTCGTTATAAATTGGTATGAATGAGGACCCAAACTTAGTTCTAATTG
>CAISOI010000891.1 GCA_903886985.1 uncultured Chthonomonas sp. | reverse complement strand
CTTTCCTGAGCGTCGTCAACAACCCTTCTGAGCGGCTTGCCATCGGCTTGCAACCTGAACATTCGGAAAAATTCCACATCACGAGAGAAGTGTTTCCCGTTTCCTACGAAACAGTCTCAAAGCGTCTCGAAGTGCTCCTAAGAAATGAATTCGACATTGTCATAATGCTGGGAGTGGCACAAAAGGCAGATAAGCTCAGGATTGAGACGACTGGAAGCCCGATAAACAGTGGAGAAGTCCAAGACATTGATGGTAATGTCGGTCCCAATTGTACCGCAGTACGCGCTCCCGTCCCATCCTCAATGAATTTGCAGCTATTGACTAACGAGTTAACAGACGCCGGAGTGGACTTCCAACTATCCGATTCCGCCGGATCTTACCTCTGTAATTTCAGCTACTACACAGCGTTGTCGATTATTACCAGCGGCTCATTGGCGACGCGTTGCTGCTTCCTCCATTTGCCTGCCGATGAACATACATTCAAGGATCGCCCCGGCACGACATCTTACGAGATTCTATTCGGGCAAGTTCGAACAGTGTTTCATTCGATCTGCAGACTAGAGGCTCAAGTAAAGCCAGCATCCTAACATAAACTTGCACAGTCCAGCACCCTTCCATTCGGCAGGTATAATAAGAGCATTCGACGGCGTGCACTGGCATGCCGCCTTTTTGTGTGAGGTCCATTTTTAGATGATCATTGTAAATGAAGTTTCCAAGGCGTTCGGAACCAAAACGCTTTTTGATAATGTTTCTGTTAAGTTTGTTCCTGGTAATCGATATGGACTAACCGGCCCAAATGGGGCTGGCAAAAGTACATTCATGAAGATTTTGTCAGGCGATATCGAGCCATCAAACCGCGGGACCATCAATAAGCCCCGGAAATTCGGAGTTCTGCGCCAGAACCAATATGAATTTGATCATTGCAGAATTATTGACACAGTAATCATGGGCAACGCCACATTGTGGAGTGCCCTTGAAGAACGAAATAGAATCTGTGCCCTATCCGATATCTCGGAGGAACAGATGAACCGACTCGGCGACCTAGAAATCACGGTTGCCGATGAGAATGGCTATATGGCAGAAGTGGATGCCGCTGACATTCTCCGTGGTATTGGCTTGGAGGAAGAGCGTCATACGGACTTGATGAGCTCTTTGCCAACAGATATGAAATTCCGTGTGCTTCTTGCGCAGGCGGTTTTTGGCGAGCCGGAGGCATTACTTTTAGACGAACCGACCAACTACATGGATTTGGAATCCATTCACTGGCTGGAAGGCTTCCTTTTGAACTATAAGGGAACCCTCATTGTGATCTCCCACGACAGGCACTTTCTGAACGCAGTTTGTACTCATATCGCGGACATTGATTACGACACCATTATCATATACCCAGGAAATTACGACGATATGGTCGAGCAAAAAATGGCCAGCAGATCGCGCGTTGAGTCTGAGAATCGTGACAAGTCTAAGAAGATTGCGCAACTACAAGAATTCGTTAGCCGATTTGCCGCGGGGCAACGGTCCAGCCAAGTACAATCGCGCCGTAAAGAGATGGCGAGGCTCGCTCCTCAGGAACTCAAACGATCCAATATTCAACGCCCTTATGTTCGATTCGAACAGACGCGCGCTTCGGGGCGCGATGCTATTATCGCAACCGATTTGTGTAAGTCCTTCGGTGATAAACATGTACTGAAAAGTGTTAACCTGGAAATATTGAGAGGTGACAAAGTAGCTATCATTGGCGGAAATGGTGTTGGCAAAACGACGCTAATAAAGTGTCTCATAGGAGAATTTGAACCAGACGCTGGCAAAGTGCGATGGGGACATGGCATGGAATTCGGGTACTACCCTCAAGACTACAGTAACCAACTTACCAAAGGTGTTTCCGCTCTGGAATGGGTATCTCAGTTTGAGCCGAGTGGCGATATTCAGATTGTACGCGGGCTGCTCGGAAGAATGCTGTTTAGTGGTGATGAAGCGCTTAAACCAACTGAGGCGCTCTCCGGAGAT